>JACAEZ010000158.1 GCA_013388565.1 Campylobacterales bacterium
CTTTTAAGTTTACCTCTTTGGATGTAGTAACTCCATCATTATAAGCTTTTTTTACCGCATATATAGAGTTTGTAAGTAAATTTAAAATACCGTTAAACAAATTTACTTTACTAAAATTTATTTTGAAATCTTTTTCAATAGATACATTAAATATTACTTCCTCTTTTTTCATGTTATCATCGCAAATATCTCTAATATCTTTTATTAAAGAGTTTATATCAACATCATCATTTTTGAGTGTTTGTGTATTTGTTTGTTTATATATCTCTTGTTGATAAGAGATTGTTTGAGATATGTTATCTATTGCAGTTGTAAGCTTTGCAACATTTTCATTTAATGTATTTTTTATAATATCATTTAATGAACTTTCAATAATTGTAAGTCCCATGTTTATAGCTTTTAATGTTCTTTCTCCATCTGCTCTATCTTCTGGTGATAATAATATATGCAGTTTATCTGCTTCATCTTTTAACTTTTTAAAATATGGTGTTAGATTTTGTATAGGAGATAAATTTTTAGCTAAATTTCCAACTTGATGTTTTGCACCTGTTATTATGTTTCCTATATTATGGATATATTCACTTGTAACATCAAAAATCCCTTGTTTGTATGCCAACTCTTTAGATAAAGAGAGTTCATTTTTGTGCATCTCAACAACTTTTGTAATATCTGTTAATGTAACTATATATTTGCTTCTATTTTCCTCTTTATCGTCCATCTTGACAGACATAATTGTAAAATATATAAAACCATCTTCTTTTTTAAACTCCACTTTTGGAAATGTAAAATCTCTATTAGTGATTATCTTTTCACACCAACAACTATTTTCATCGCATGAACCAAAAAAGTTTGAAAATTTTATTTCTGATATATTTTCTATTTTACTAACTGTACAAAATATCTCTCTGAAAAACGGATTTGATTGAGCTATTCCACCATTTTCATCTATTATTATTAATGCTGTTTTTGTACTATCTAAAAATTGGTTATCTGTAATTGTATTTAGTTTATTTGAAATGACATCTTTATCAATTTTACTCTGTTGCATCATTTTGTTTAGCAAAATTTATCCTTTCCTCGCACAAAATCTTTATTTGAATATTTTCTATTGTAAAATTTCAAATTTAGAAATTGTAGCACAAAGAAATTGCTTTTATATTCTTAAATTTAAAAAAAAATATCAAAAAGCAATTTTTTAGCAATTTCTTTATGCTAGAATTCTATTTGAAAAACCAAAAAGGGTAAAATGTGAAATATAAAGTGTTGTGTTTAAACAATTCCATTCAATTTGGGAGCGATGATAGAGTGGAATTTATATATGATAAAGATGCTATAAATAGTGTTGATGCAATTCTTTTTTGTGAAAATGATGTAAATAAACTTTCAGAACATATAAATTTGAAAATAGTTTGCATTAATGATACAAAAGAGGTTGATAACTATAAAGATAGTGGTCTTGATGGTTGGATACTAAAAGACTCTATTAATAGTATAGTAGAACTGCTTGATGTACAAAAAAACAAGATAGATATGTACAGAGATGTAAATAAAAAGCTGAATTTATTGGAAAGTTTTAAAGTTGCTGGAGAGGTTAATTGTCATGATATACAGTTAATTATAGATACCATGAAACATAGTACAATGGAAATTCGTGATATTTTTCAAAATCAAACAAAAGAGATGAAGAATATTCATGACTCTATTAAATCTGTAAAAACAGAATTACTTGAAATTAAAGAGGAGATAAACACTGAAGAGAAAAATGTAAAATTAATTAATTCTATTGAAGAGGTGCATCAAATATTAAGCAGAACAGATGATGTAATAAAGACCATGTACAGTTTTATAGGAGTTCTTCAATGCGAAGATAGATTAACTCAAATGTTAGAAGGCATGAGTAACTTGATAGAAAATCATGTAGAACAAGCTTTAAGCCTTGGAGTAGTGCAACCAGATGAGGATAGTATAAAAAAAGAGTTTATTAAGTTTTATACAATTCAAGCACAAAGAGATTTTGTGCAAGGTATTGAATGTGTAGATAATGTTTGTAACAGAAAAGATATAGATATAGAAGAAGAGATAACACTATTTTAAAAAAATTAATAAAAAAAAGGATAAAAAAATGGCAAAAATATTGATAGTTGATGATTCAAATATGTTAAGAGATATGGTTAGATATGCGTTAAATGAGGGTGGTTATGCTGATGTTGTTGAGGCAGTTGATGGTCTTGATGGTCTTGAAAAAGCTAAAAGTGCTAGTTTTGATTTGGTTATTACAGATATTAATATGCCAAATGTGAATGGTTTTGATTTGACAAGACAACTTAGAAGTATGCCTGCTTACCAAAAAATACCTATTTTAATTCTTACAACAGAGTGTACAGATGAGATGAAACAAAAAGGAAAAGGTGCTGGTGCTACTGGCTGGATAGTAAAACCGTTTGAAGGGGAGAAGTTCATAAAAGTTGTTGATATGTATATGAAAGGTTAAGGGAGGTAGTCTATGGGTGATATAAATAAATATTTGATATTTACAGTTGAGAATGAGTGCTATGC
>JACAEZ010000139.1 GCA_013388565.1 Campylobacterales bacterium
ATATAAAGCTTCAAGATAAAAGACACCATTTGATAGAAAAACCGCAAAAGTTTGCATTAAAACCTGATATTGTGATGAACAAAGATGATAAAGTCATAAGAATAGCAGACACAAAATGGAAAATCATTCATGAAGATAAAGATATAAATCAAGCTGATTTGTATCAAATGTATGCTTATGGTAAAAAATATAATATCAATCAACTATATCTTATCTATCCAAAAGATGGCGAAAACCAAACAAAGTTTAAATTTAAATATGATGATAACTTGAGATTAAAGGTTTGCTATTTTGATTTGGAAAGATAATTGAAAGAAATTAAATTTAGTTCACAAAATAAAAATTGAAAGATAACATCATGACACAAAACAAAGCGATAAAACCACACTTTTCGCATATCTATATAGAGTCAAAAGCAAGAAATTATCCTCTAACAGATGAAATTTTAAAAAAGTTGCCAAATGCAAAAATTATAGAGATAAACCACTACAAGGATATTTTTAGTAGGTACAATCAAAATAGAGCTATTCAAGCAAACTCAAAAAAGCTAATATTGGCGGTAAAAGAGACAAACTTTTTATACAGTGCTAGTAAGCTTATCCAAACACAAGAGCAAAAACACTTTTTTTATACACCAACAGTGCTAAATTGCTTTTATGATTGTGAATATTGCTTTTTAAACGGTTTTTATAAAAGTGCAAATATCGTAGTTTTTGTAAATGTAGAGGATTTTTTTGGCTCTATTGATGAGAAAATCAAAGAACTTCATGAAAAGATTTTTGTATCAATCTCTTACGATACTGACCTTTTAGCCATTGACAACATCTTAAATATCTCTTCAAAATGGATAAATTTTGCAAAAGAGAGAGACTTCTTTTTAGAAATTAGAACAAAAAGTGTAAATATAAAAGAGGTTTTAAATTCAAATCCAAACGAAAATATACTTATAAGCTTTACACTCTCACCAAATGAAGTAGTAACGAGTCATGAACAAAAAACTCCATCTTTGAAAAATCGAATAAAAGCGATAAATGAAGTGTTGCAAACTAATGCAAAGGTATCAATTGCGATAGACCCGATTATTTATGTGGAAAATTTTGAAATAGTTTATGAAGAGTTTTTGGATTATATTCATGAACAAATTGATTTTTCAAAAGTGGAGTCGTTTATCGTTGGAGTTTTTAGAATGAGTAGCGAACAGTTGAAAAGTATTAAAAAACTAAACCAGCCAAGCAAACTTTTATACTATCCATTTGAAACTATAAATCAAGTTAGTAGCTACAAACAACCACTTTCAAACTTCATGATTGATTTTGTAACGAAAAAGCTTGAAAGTTTTGGGGTGAGAAAGATTTATTTAACTTAGAAATAACAAGCACCAAATATGCTAAAATTTTAAACCACTAACCAAAAAAAGGAAACCCAAATGGCAAAACAACTAATAAGCCTAGACTGGGCAATAAAAAAAGCTACTAAGAAGTAAAGCAAACTTTGGAATACTAGAGGAATTTTTAAGCGAACTACTATACGAAGACATAAAAATAGAAGAAATACTAGAAAGTGAGTCAAACCAAGAGATAATAGAAGACAAATACAACAGAGTAGATTTAAAAGTAAAAAAATGATAAAGATGAAATAATAATCATAGAACTACAATATGCAACAGAATACGACTACCTACAAAGAATACTATACGGAACATCAAAACTCATAACAGAACACATAAAACTAAAAGAAGACTACAGCACAGTAGTAAAAGTAATATCAGTAAACATACTATACTTTGATTTAGGAATAGGCAAAGACTACATATATAAAGGCACAACAACATTCAAAGGACTACATAACCATGACGAACTCCAACTAAACGAAAAACAAAAAGAGCTATACAAAAAAGAGACAATAGAAAAAATATATCCAGAGTACTACCTAATAAAAGTAAAAAACTTTAACAACATAGCAAAAGACACACTAGACGAATGGATATACTTCCTAAAAAACGAAGAGATAAAAGATGAATTCAGTGCAAAAGGGATAAAAGAGGCAAAAGAGAAACTAGACATCATGAAACTCCCCCTAGAAAAACAACAAGCATACAAACAATACATAAAAGACCTAATGTACCAAAACAGCCTAATAAACTCAAACTATGGAGCTGGTAAGATAGAGGGGCTGAAAGAGGGTATGGAGAGAGGCATGGAGATGGGTATGGAAGCTGGGATTGAGGTTGGTGAGAGACAGGCTAAAGTTGAGATTGCTAGAAATTTGCTAAAACAAAATGTTGATATAAATATTATCTCTATTTCAACAAATTTAAGTGTTGATGAGATAAAAAGTATAACAACAATAAAAGCTTAAAAAAATTTACATTTAAAGATAAAACGATGAAACTAAAAAAAATTGCAATTGGCTGTTTATTGAGTTTATTAATGTTGCCTTCATGTAGCATTTCAAAAGATGATTATCATTCAAAACCAGATAATAGATATGACTATCATGACAAACATCAAAATAGTAGATATGACAAACCAAACAAGTATCATGATAATAAATACACTCATCATGATAGATATGATAAACACTACTATCCAAAGGTAAATTATCACACTTCCAACTACCATACATCTTATAAAATAAAACATCATAAACCAATCTCGTCTATTGTAGGCATTAGTGTAGTTGTTGGCTCAATGGCTTATATATTTTCAGATGGATACTTTTATAGACCATATAATGGTGGATATGTAATAGCCCAACCGCCAATAGGTGCTATTGTTCCATCACTGCCATATTATGGATATACAACTATGCTAATTGGTGGGCGAAAATTTTACTATTATGAAAATATCTATTATGTGTGGGACGATTATTATAGAGGTTATAAAGTTGTTGAGTCTCCTTATATTGAAGCTCAATTGCCATCACTTCCAACATTGCCCGAACCAGCTCCAGCACAAACAAATAGTGAATACAAAGCAGGTGACATTGTCACAAAATTACCAAATGGTGCAGTTGCTGTACAAATAGATGGGAAGCAATATTATAAATATGGTGAGGTTTATTTTTTGCCATCTGCACAAAAAGATGGCATTGTTTATATTGTTGTAAATGTTAAAAGATAAACCTATTTTATCTTTTCAAACGATTTTTTATACTCTTTGAAAGAGTTTGAATGATTTTGAACTCTTAAATCAATCAAATGAACCCTGCTATGGACATGACATTATAGGAAAGAGATTTAGAGAGATTATAAAACAAAGCGGTGTGAAAGAGGGATCATTGTATAATTTAAGACATACTTTTGCTTCACAGATAATAAGCCAAGTGGCAGATGTTGTTTGGGTCTCTAATATGCTCAGGACTAAAATGTTTCAATTACACTCTAAACATATACAAAATTTATCAAAGAAGATGATGAAGTAAGAATAAGAAATTTTGAAAAAATGGGCACGATTATTGGCACTTTCTCCCAATGAGAAGTGCTAAAGCCCTACAAATTGGGAGTTATAAGGTGCAAATACGAGTCTATTACGAAGATACAGATTGTGGTGGTATTGTTTATCATACAAATTATTTGAAATATTGTGAGAGGGCTAGAAGTGAGCTTTTTTTTCAAAATGGTGTAATGCCTTTTTTAGATAGTAGTGGCTTTGTTGTTGCTAATATATGTGCTAAGTTTTTGAAATCTGCTAAATTGGGTGATTTGTTGGATGTTGAGACAGTGGCTATTGAGATAAAAAATAGTTATGTTGTATTAAATCAAAAGATATTAAATAAATATGAACTATTATTTGAGATGGATGTGCGATTGGCTTATATTGTTTGCGAGAAGCCTTCAAAGATACCTGATGATTTTAAAACTATTTTTAAGGAACTTCATGTATAACACTACTGAATTTTGGGATAAAAAAGCGGATAGTTATCCTTTGTTTGATGATATTGAGATGAAAAAAGATGTGTTGCAGATATTAGAGTTGATTGGTGAAAGATTTGATTTTTCAAATAGAGATATTTTAGATATTGGGTGTGGTACTGGCTCTTTTGCTTTGTATTTGGCTCAAATTTCAAATAGTGTGTTTGGTATAGATTTTTCTAAAAATATGCTTTCAAAATTAGAGCTGTGTGCTAAAAAACTTAATATTTCAAATATTAATACTTTTCAAGGTACTTGGGAGGGGTATTATAATTCAAATAGTTTTTATAAAATGTTTGATTTTGTGTTGGCTTGTATGACTCCTGCTGTATCGACTATTGAACATTTTAAGGCTATGTGTGATAGTTCTAAAGAGATGTGTGTTTATGTTGGTTGGGCTGGAAAGAGGGAAAATTTGCTGTTTAAAGAGATTTTCAAGCTTCATGATAGCTTATATCAACAAAATGTAAATCAAGCTTTTAGGTGTGTTGAGATTATCAACTCTTTTAAATATGAGACAACTTTTCATCAATTTGATACTAGTTGGAATAGTAGTTACTCTTTGGAAAATGCCATTCATGAAGCTACTTTGCATTTAAATATGGCAGGTGTTATTCCAAATGTTGAACTTATAAAAGAGTATATTCATGATAATGCAAAAGACAATATAATAACATCTAAAACTGTAGCTACAAAAGGTGTGGTTATTTGGAATACAAATTAAAGGAATTTTTTGAAAGCATTGGCACTATTTAGTGGGGGTCTTGATAGTTTATTGGCTATAAAGTTGATTACAAATCAAGGAGTTGATGTAGTTGCTCTTCATTTTGATATTGGTTTTGGTGGATACAACTCAAAGTTGGATTATCTTGAAAATGCAATAAAACAAGTTGGTGCAACTGTAGAGGTTATTGATATTAGAGAAAAGTTTATTCAAGAGGTGTTAAATGAACCTAAATTTGGGTTTGGTAAAAATTTAAATCCTTGTATTGATTGTCATGCTAATATGATTAAGATTGCTATATCTTTGATGGAAAAATTTGGGGCTAGTTTTATTATAACAGGTGAGGTGCTTGGTCAGCGACCTATGAGTCAAAGAAAAGAGGCTTTAAATCATGTATTAAAATTGAGTGAAGCTGATGATTTGGTGACTAGACCTCTTTGTGCAAAACTGCAAAAACCATCACTTGCTGAAAAGATGGGTTGGATTGATAGGGAAAAGTTGCTTGATATATCTGGTAGAGGTAGAAGCAGACAATTGCAACTTGCAAAAGAGTTTGGAATAGACTATTTTGAATCACCTAGTGGTGGTTGTTTATTGACTGATGTTTTGTTTAGTCAAAGGTTAAAAGAGCATTTGGATAATGAAAAATTTATAGTTGAAGATATAGAGTTACTAAAAGTTGGCAGACATTTGAGACTTCCAGAAAAATCAAAACTCATTATTGGCAGACATGCTGAAGATAATGAAAAATTAGAGCAAATTGAAAATGCTAAATATATAAAAATTTATTTAAAAGATATAGTTGGTCCTTTAAGTGTTATATCTAGTAGTGCTTCTAAAGATGAGATTGATTTAGCTATGAAGTTGATACTTTCATACACAAAAGCACAAAAAGGTGAACATTATAAGTTGAGTGTAAATGGTGATATTTTTGAGTGTGAGGCAGTATTTGATAAAAGTGAAGCTAGAAAATATTTTGTTATAGATGTATAAAGGTTAATTAAACCTTTCTCTATAACTGCATTTTTGGCAAAGTTCTTCTGTAAGTGTGTTGTTTTTAAAACCATTTAATATAGTTTTTGATTTTTGGTTGTTTAAAATATTTTTTAAACTATCAAATTTTATATCTCCTAACTTTATAATACCATCTTTATCTAGGCAACATGGAACTACAATGCCATTTGATAATATTCCACAATGGCTTTTTAATCCGTGGCAAGTTCCATTTTTTGATACAAATTTGTTATTTAGAGATGGCCATGAGAAGTAGTTATCAAAGTGTAAAAATATTTTTTTAGCAACTCTTAAATTTTTTGGCTTAGTTTTATATATTAACTCACTATCTATATCGAGATTAAAAAATTCAGATACATTTTTAAATACATGATTGTTAAATTCAAATGAGCTAAACTCATCATCTAAATTCCAAATTCTAAGATTTATAAATATGTTTTTATCATTTTTTAATATATATTCACAAAATTCAAATATAACAGTTAAATAGTTATGTAATGGGATGTTGAAACTGTTTGCATTAAAACTATTGATTGAAAAATTTATCTGTTTTATAGCTTCATGACAAAGTAGTTCAAATATTTTTTGATTTAACAAATTTCCAGCAGTTGTAATATGAACTTTTAGATTTGAAGTATAGCTAATATCAAGATACTCTTTTAAATTTGAGATACTCAATGGGTCGCCTAAAATGTGATATGTTATATCATCTGTTAGCTCTTTTGCTTCAATATTTACTTTTTTAAATAGTTCTAGTGGCATTATCTCATATTTTCTAATAGGTTCTGGACAAAATGAGCATTTAAGAGAGCAGATATTTGAAATTTCTATATATATCTTTTTAAGTTTCATAAAGTGATGGTTATGATAAAAATATATCTTTTTCTAATGTATATGATGTGTAGCGGAGTTGTTTAAAATATTCAGATTTTTCTGTATCAATAGTTTTATATATCTCTTCTAAAACTCTTAAAGATTCTTGAACTCTTTTTATATTTGAGATAATGATTTGTTCTATATTCTCTTTTTGTAGTTCGCTTTGTGTAGATGATTTTAAGCAGTCATTTGTAGAATCTCTAAATTGGAGTAACTCTTTGAAGTTTTCAACTCTTATTGAATGTCTAAGTTCTTTTAATTTATATCCAACTTTTTTATTATCATGAAGGTATCTATGTATATCTTCAACAACTCTTAAACCCTCTCTTGCTCGATTTAAATTTGCATCGATAACTCTAAAAATCTTAGAGGAGTTTTGCTCCTCTAAAATATTACTCATCACTTGAACCTAAAATTCCAAATATTTGAAGTAAAGATACAAATAGATTAAAGAAATCTAAATATAGTGCAATAGCACCTTCAATAGGTGTTTCGTAAGCACCTTTTATAATATTTTGAGTATCATATAAAATGAATGCACTAAATAGTATAGCACTTACACTTGCAATTACAAGTTGTAACATAGAACTACCAACAAATATATTAACTAAACTTGCAACTACTACTATTATTAAAGCTATAAATAACATTTTGCCTATATTTGAGAAGTCTCTTGAACTACTCATAGCAAATAGACTCAAACCACCAAAAGCTACAGATGTCATTAAAAATGAATTTCCAACTATTGCAGCACCACTTGGCATATTTAATATTGATGTTAAAAGAGGAGCTATTGTAAGACCTGATACAAATGTAAATGCAAAAAGAACTGCTAAATTAATACCTACTTTATGTTTTACAGCATATAAACCAAATAGTAAAGCAAACTCTAATATAACAAGTCCCCAATACCAACTAGAGATTGTAGGAGCTATGCCCATTCCAACATATGCTCCAACTGTTCCTGCCAACAATGAAGCAGCAAATAGCTGATATGTTTGCTTTAAAAAAGCTTTTATATCGCTATCACTCTTTGAGAGTGTTTGTTGTTCAAAACCTACAGAAGCAAAAGTTTGATTTTGACCCCCATTATTTAAATAACCTCTATCGTAAAGACCCATTTTCACCCCTTTGAAGATTTTTTTAATGTAAGTTGTATTTTATAACATTTTCTTTAGTGTAAGTTGATTAAAAAAATTATATTTTACAGTTTAAAAGATATATTATTTACCGAGGCAAAATGAGCTAAACATTTTATCTAGCATTTCATCGTAATTATACGGTTTTGAGATTGATGATATTAATTGAATAGACTCATTTATATGGTATGAAAATAGTTCAAATTCACCATTTTCAAGTAGTTCTAAAGAACTCTCTATAGTCATACTAACTGATTTTACTATCTCTATTTGCCTATTGCTAATTAAAATAATATCTTCACTATGTTCATATTTGCTAAGTGTAGAATTTAGTTTATCTATCAAGTTAGATATATCTTGTTTGCAACTAACACTCAAACACTCTAAATTTTCATCAATATCTATCATTTTAGGTAAATCGCTTTTATTTAGAACAAAAATTACATCTTTATTAGTTTGAAAATCACTTATTATATTTAATATCTCTGTATCTTCATTATCTAATTTTGAGCTGTAATCAAACATAGCGACTATTATATCAGCCTCTTTTATTGCATTCAGTGTTCTCTCAATACCAACTTTTTCTACATGTTCATCTGTTTGTCTAATTCCTGCTGTATCAACGATTTTTACTAAATGAGTACCAATTTTTAAATTTTCTTCTATTGTATCTCTTGTTGTTCCTGCATAGTTACTAACTATTGCTCTATCATAATTTAATAACTTATTTAACAGTGAACTTTTTCCAACATTTGGTTTACCAACAATACAAACCTTAAATCCATCAAATATGCCATCTTTTTTTGATGATATAGCAACTATTTTATTAAATCGTTCAACTAAAGATTGTAATTTTTTTACAATATCTTCATGAACACTCAATGGCAAATCATCTTCTGCATAATCAATAGTAACTTCAATATATGCCAAAATTTCTATTAGTTGTTCTCTAAACTTTTCAATTTCAGATTTTAACTCACCATTTAACTGTCTTGCCAAAATTTTTGCACCAAACTCATTTTTAGACTCTATCAATTTAGCAATAGCTTCAGCTTTTGTTAAATCTATTCTACCATTTAAAAAAGCTCGTTTAGTAAATTCACCACTATTTGCCATTCTAGCACCATTTTTCAAACACTCATTAACAATCATGTTAGCTACAATGAAACCACCATGACATTGAAACTCTACAACATCTTCAGCAGTAAAACTATGTGGAGCTTTAAAATATATTACAATTGCTTCATCAATCAGCTCTAAAGAGCTATTATACAGTTTTGAAAGGTGGGAATACCTTGGAGTTAAAGAAGATTTTTTTGTTAAATTAAGAGCTATATTATAACTATTTTTACCACTCAACCTAACTATAGCTATAGAACCAGCCCCAAAAGGGGTGGCAATAGCAACTATTGTATCATCTACCATTTGATTTAAAATCGTTTACGATTACAAATTTTTCACCATCACTATTTGTTCTAACACTTACATATTTGTTTGGAAATACACCTCTTAATTGTGTTAAAGCAATATGAACCAACACTCCATCAAGAGATTTCGTCTGCCCTCTTCCATCTTTTTTCACTTTTTCTATAAATGGTGTCAAAAAGTTTGACATCATCTCTTCTTGATTTTTTAAAAATTCTGCGATTTCAAGTCTAAGCATTAAATTATATTTTGAGTTAATCCAATTAAATAACATATAAGATAAAGCTTTATATCTATACCCCTCTTTACCTATTAATAATGCTGCATCATTTCCTCTAATCTCAACATATATTGTATTTTCATCAAAATACTCTATTTTTATTTCATTTACATCAAAACAAGAGTATTTAAACATACCATCTATTCCAGCTTTTATCTCTGCTAAAATATCATTTTTTGATACTTTTACCTTTTCACTATAAAATGTATCAAAAATATCTTGCTGATTGTTAAACTCTTTTTGTATAGTCTCATTTTTTACTATCTCTTCATGAACATCTACTTTTTTTGGTTCTTCTGTAATAGTATTAATGCTTTTTTCTTCACTCTTCTTATCCTCTAACTTCTCTTTTAGGGCGAACTCTTTTTTAATTTGTTGTTCATGAACTATTTTCTCTTTAGGAGAAGTCTCTTTTACTTTTGTAATTGTTGTAGATGTATCAACTTTATTTTCTTTAACCGATACAGTATCATTTTCAACACTATTGATACTCTTTTTAGCTGTAACAATAATTATGGCATTTTTTTTAAATAAACCAAAAATACCATTTGATGGATTTTGGATTACCTCTACATTTAAATCAGTAATAGAACAGTTTAATTGTTTTGAAGCTTCTATATAAGCTTCATCTAATGTTTTTGATTCAATTCTTACCATGATAAATATAACCTTTTAATGTTTTAATTTTTGCTCTAATTTTTTCTTTTCAAACATTTTGTTTATAAAATATTGTTGTGCTATAGAAGCAATATTGTTTACAATCCAATAAAGAACAAGTCCTGCAGGAAATGTAACAAAGAAAAATGTAAATACAACTGGTAAATATTTAAACAACTTCTCTTGTAATGGGTCAGTAAAATTTGTTGGTGTGATTAATTGCTGAATAAACATCGTACCACCCATGATAATTGGAAGTATAAAATATGGATCCATCTCTGAAAGGTCGTTTATCCAAAAAATCCATTCACTATCTTTTAATTCAACTGCATTTAATAAAACTCTATAAATTGCGAAAAATATTGGTATTTGAAGTAAAAGTGGTAAACATCCACCCATAGGATTTGCATTATTTTTCTTATAAAGCTCCAACATGTGCATATTAAGTTTTTGTGGGTCACCTTTATATTTTTGTTGCAACTCTTTCATTTTAGGAGCTAACTCTTTTAGTTTATTCATAGAGACCATACCTTTGTATGTCAAAGGATATAAAATTATTCTAACAAAAATTGTTAATAGTACAATTGCCCAACCCCAATTTCCAACATACATGAAAATATAGTTTAAAAATGCAAAAAGTGGTTTTGCAATAAATGTAAAAAACCCATATTCAACAATAGATGTTAATTCATGATGAATATTATTTAGTAACTCATACTCTTTTGGACCAATATATCCATCATATTTATCATTAGCTGTAGAGTTTTCGATAAAAATAATTGGATTATCTTGAGTATCTTTTGATATTAAAGCTTTATAACCACCAGTTAAATTATACATAGAAGTTGTATAATATCTATCCGTGGCAGAAGCTATTTTTGTTCCAATATACGAAACATTAGCTTTAGCATCACCATCATCTATCATAGTAATAGTATCATCTGCTTCTTTGATTAATACTCCATGAAATGTAAAAGAGTCTATAGTAGCACTTGGTCTAAAACCTGGAGAGACAAAATATTTTTCATTTTTAGATAGATTAATATTCATACTATATCTACCATTTGGATAAAATGTAATAACTTTCTCAACTTCTAACTCTGACAATATCTGTTTTATTGATAAAGTGATAGGCTCATTTTCTATTTTCAAATGTGAAATATTTGAAACATATGATTTTTCAAAAGCCTCTTGGTTTATCTTTTCATTAGAAAATCTAATCTCTAATGGTTTTGGATAGTTTTGGTCAAATAGTTTTGTAAACTCTCCATTTTGGTCTAAATATTTATGAGATTTTAAATAGTATTGATTAATTCTACCAAGATAATCTATCTCTATATCAAAATTTTTAGACTCAATTTTTACTAAAATTTTACTATTTTGTTCTGACATTGGTGCTTTTTGTGTATCTATTGCTGGTTTTGTCTCTGTCGAAATTGCATTTGTTGCAGTAGTAACAGATTGATTTGAAGATTTTGTTTGATTTTGCTCTGCTACACTATTTTGTTTTGGCATAATAAAGTAATCATATACCATTAAAAAAACAAAAGATAGTGCAATTGCAATTAGTAATCTTTTCGAAGTATCTAAATTATTCATCGCTTTGTTTGCCTTTAAATATATTTTTTATAACCAAATAGTCGTTATTGTTTGGTATATACCAAAATTTGATTTTTTTATGTTTTGTTTGGAAAGTTTGTTTTTGAAGTTTGATATTTTTTAC
>JACAEZ010000188.1 GCA_013388565.1 Campylobacterales bacterium
ATAATTAATTTTTCATATACTTCCACTTCATGAAAAAAGTAGTAATTTTATCAATAATAGTATCTGTTTTGATACATCTAATCATACTAAATTATAAATTCACTAAAGATAAATTTGAACCATCGAGTCAAAAAAAAAGTATAACTCTCAAAAATTTAGAGGTTAAAAAAGAAAAACCAGCAGAGAGTATAAAAACAAATTTTGAACATGAAAAAATTTTAGAACCTCAAAAAAAGCCAATAATAGAACCATCGCAACCTAAAATAGAGAAACAAAAACCTAAAATAGAGCCAAAAGAGAGTAAAAAAGTAGAACATATTATTAAAAGTAGTGACAAAAATGTCTCTAAAATTGTCAAAACCCAAATAAAAGAGCAACCAAAAATATCAAAACAAGAGTTTTCAATAAAAAATTTAAACTCAATGTTTGCTCCAATACAAAAAGAGACAAATGCAAACGATGGAAATATCTATAAAGAGCTTTATGAAGATGAGTTTGATACATTTTCAAAAGAGCAAAAAGAGTTTATAAAAACAAATCTCTCTTCAATCGGTAGAATTACACAAAGGTATCTAAAATATCCAGAATTTGCTGGAAAAATGGGACAAGATGGAGTTAATGTGGTAGAATTTTATCTCTATCCAAATGGTGACATAACTGATTTAAAAGTTTTGACCAGCAGTGGATATAGATTGCTTGATAAAAATTCTATTGAAACAATAGAAATTGCATATAAAGATTATCCAAGACCACAGACAAAAACAAAAATTAGAATTTATGTACATTATAAAATTTATTAAAAAAGGATTTTCTATGGAAGATATAATCACATCACTTTCAACTTATGGATATATAATACTATTTTTTTACTCATTTGGTGGAGGCTTTTTAGCTTTAGCTGGAGCTGGAATGCTTAGCTCTATCGGTGAGATGAATATATACTTTTCTATATTGATTGCTGTGATTTCAAACTTCATGGGAGATAATTTACTCTTTTATCTTTCAAGATACAATAAAAAAGAGGTCTATCCATATCTAAAAAAACATCGAAGAAAATTGGCACTTTCACATTTGCTTATCAAAAAATATGACTCCATGATAATTATTATAAAAAAGTTTATTTACGGAGCAAAAACATTAGTCCCAATTGCTATAGGACTTACAAAATATGATTTCAAAAAATTTATTGTTATAAATTTTATAGCTTCGATTATATGGGGTGTTGTTGTAGGAGGATTGAGTTTTTATTTAGGCAAACCATTGATAGAGTTTATTGAAAATATATTTGAAAATAAAATAATATCAATAACATTTATTATATTTATAATATTAATAGTTACATATTTTTTTAATAAAAGTGCAAAAAATAGTTCCAAAATGTAGATAAATATAAATTAATGTTCAAAATATTAATGTAAATATTTCATAAATTTTAAACACTTTTTTTGAAGGTAGGCTAAAATAGATTTGATGCAATAGTTTCTAAAGTTGATAAAAAAAGCTCCACATTTAATGGCTTTTGGAAATAGTATGTAATATTTATTTTTTCAAGTTGTTCTAACATCTCCTCTTCATTATTAGCAGAAATTATTATAACTATTTTATCTGGATATAATTTAAGTATATTTTGAGAGAGTACTAAACCATTTATTTTAGGCATTTGAATATCTAAGCAAACTATATCAAAATCAATCGTTGATAAAGTTTTAATAGCACTTAATGGATTATCAATAGTCACAACTTTTGCTACATCAAATGACAAAGCTTCCGTAAGTAGGCTATTTGAATACTCATCATCATCAATTGAAACGATAACAAGTTCACTTAATTTTTTCATAATAACAACTTATTTATTTATTTTTAAATTTTGCTATTTGTAAGAGAATATTGGTTATGATTTTACAAAATTTTACATTTTAAGAGGATTAAATGAGAGGATATAAAATATTCACTGGAAATGCTCATCCAGAGTTTGCTAAAGAGGTGGCTAAACATCTTGATGTAAATTTGTCAAGAGCAACACTTGGAAGATTTAGTGACGGCGAAATAAGTGTACAACTTAGTGAAAGTGTTAGAGGTAGAGATGTATTTTTAATTCAACCTACATCAAGTCCTGTAAATGATAATTTAATGGAACTACTTATCATGACAGATGCTTTAAAAAGAAGTTCTGCTGGAACTATCACTGCAGTGGTTCCATATTTTGGATATGCTAGACAAGATAGAAAAGCAGCACCTAGAGTGCCTATTACTGCAAAACTTATCGCAAATTTAATGGAAACTTCTGGAATTGATAGAGTTGTAACTATTGATTTACATGCTGGTCAAATTCAAGGTTTTTTTGATATTCCTGTTGATAATTTATATGGCTCAATAATCTTTATGGATTATGTAAAACAAAAAAATCTAACAAATCCAGTTATTGCAAGTCCTGATATTGGTGGTGTTGCAAGAGCTAGATATTTTGCTAGCAGACTTGGACTTGATATTGTTATTGTTGATAAAAGAAGAGAAAAAGCAAATGAGAGTGAAGTTATGAACATCATTGGTGATGTAAATGGTAGAGATGTTATATTAATTGATGATATGATTGATACAGCTGGAACAATCGTAAAAGCGGCAAGTGTACTAAAAAAACATGGCGCTGGGTATGTAATGGCTTGTGCTACTCACCCAGTACTTAGTGGTCAAGCTTATGATAGAATAGAAAATGGTGAATTAGATGAACTTGTAGTATCAAACTCTTTACCACTTCAAAGACAATCAAATAAAATAACTGTTTTATCAGTTGCACCACTTTTTGCAGAGGTTATTAGAAGAGTCTATCACAATGAGAGTGTAAACGGTCTATTTTCATAACAACTAAATGTGGTTTTTCCACATTTAAAAAACTTCAAATTTTCTACAAAAATCTTTCAAATAAATATTAAAAGGTAGTTTTTTATGTATGAACCTTATGAAAACTTAAAAAAATTGTACAATTTAAAACTAGCACCAAACTCTCCTGATACAGATAAATTTGTTGAAATAGCAAAACAGATATTACCATTTAAACTACATGAATTTGATAGTGGTTTAGAGTTTAATGGTTGGGTAGTACCATATTCATGGAGTGTAAAAAAAGCTTTGATAAAAAAAGATGGAGTGACTATTTATGATGGTTTACACCATCCACTTGCTGTTATTGGCTATTCGCAAAGTTTTATTGGAAAAATATCTTTAAGTGAGTTAAAAAAGCATATTTGGACACACCCTACATTAGATGATGCTTTGGTTTATCATTGTGATTTATTTTACAAAGTTGGCAAACAAGAGTGGGGATTTACCATGTCTAAAAATATGTTAAACTCACTTTTAGATGGAGAGTATGAGATAGAACTTGAGTGTAGTTTTGAACAAAACAGCTTAAAAGTTTTAGAGTTTGACATTAAAGGTGAGATTGATGAATATATTATTTTAAATGCTCACAACTGCCATGCACAACAAGCAAACGATGATATAAGCGGTGTTGTTGTCGGCATTGAAATCATGAAAAGACTAATGCAAACAAAAAATAGATATAGCTATAAGCTAATTATTGCACCAGAACACTTTGGAACAATATTTTATTTAGCCTCATTGGAGTTAAGTGAAATAAAAAAATTTAAACATGCTATGTTTTTAGAATCTTTAGGGAATGATAAACATATAGGTTTACAACTTAGCTTTTTAGGAAATAAAGAGATAGATATTGCATCAATAAACTATATTTCTAATAATTTCAACCCTCATGAAATAAAACCATTTAGGCAAATAATAGGAAATGATGAAACCGTATGGGAAGCAGCAGGTTATGAAATACCATGTATTAGTCTTTCAAGACACCCCTTTAGAGAGTATCATAGCAGTTTTGACAACATTGATATTATTAGCATTGATAGATTAAAAGAGTCTGTAAAAATAGTTGAAGATATTATAAAAATATTAGAGACAAATAGAAAAATGAAAAGAAAATTTAACGGACTTATCGCATTAAGTAATCCAAAATATAATCTATATATTGCCCCTGGAAGTGACCCAACAGGCGGAATTGGCGGAGTAAAAGTTGATAAAAAATTTAACTATCTAATGGATTGTATTATTAGATACTTTGATGAAAATATGACAATTTTAGATATTGCGACAAAACATGAAATGGATTATTTTAGTGTATATGAATATGTAAAGATGTTTGAAGAAAAAGAGTTGATAGAGTTTGTTTAAATGGCAAAAATAGATTGTTTTGTTTATGTTTTTATGATTAAATTTTATGTTATCACTCCCCTAATTAAATACACAAAATAGAATACTATAATATCTTTATGGAAATGGTGTTGGAGATGCACTTCAACACCATTAAGTTAAGCTATTTACTACGATTTTTTGTAGATTGTTTCACTTCGTTCGCTAAATCTATAAAATCGTCATTGCGAGGAAGGCTAGGCTGACAAAGCAATCTATTAAAAGAGTACAATTTGTTCTTAAGTTAATGGTGTTGGAGGTAGCATTAATTTTTACCTTTTCAATCCATTTACGGTTTGTAGCATAGAATCTGCTGTTTGTATAGCTTTTGAGTTTGCTTCATAAGCTCTTTGACCAGTTATTAAATCTGTCATCTCTTCAACAAGTTGAACATTACTCATCTCTAAAAACCCTTGTCTTATCTGTCCTAGTCCGTTGAGTCCTGGTGTTCCAGGGATTGGGTCGCCTGATGCTGAAGTATTTTTGTATAGATTATCTCCAAGTCCATGAAGACCTGCTGGATTTATGAAATTTACTATTTCTAACTGTCCAATTTGAGCTGCTTCTGTTTGTCCTGCTTGTAAAACTGATACTATTCCATCATGACCTACTGAAATTTGTGTTGCATCTTGAGGAATTACAATCTCTGGCAATACTCTATATCCATCACTATTTACCAAATTCCCTTCATTATCTTTTTTAAAAACCCCATTTCTAGTATATGATATTGTTCCATCTGGCATCTGTATTTGAAAAAATCCATCACCAGTAATAGCCATATCTAAATTATTTCCTGTCTCTTTAAAGTTTCCTTGAGTAAATATTCTACCTATTGCTGTAGGTCTAACACCAAGCCCCACTTCAACACCAGTTGGACTCATAGTCGTTGAACTTGTAGCAGTTCCAGCATACTCCATTGTTTGATACATCAAATCTGCAAAATCTGCTCTTTGTTTTTTGTATCCAACAGTATTTACATTTGCTATATTATTTGATGTTGTATCTATTTGAAGTTGTTGTGCAACCATCCCTGTAGCTGCACTATATAAAGCTCTCATCATGCCTTTTTCCTTTTATTAAGCTTTTACTGTAGATAATCTTGTTATTGCTTCTCTGTTTAAATCGTCTTGATGTGTATTCATAACTCTTTGATACATCTCAACTAATCTATTTGCTTCTATCAAAGCGGTCATTTCACGAACAGCATTTACATTGCTTTTTTCCAATGTTTTATGCTTTACACTTCCACTATCAAGTATAGGTATTATATCATTTTCATTTGCTACAAACATATTATCGCCAACATTTTTAAGCTCTTTAACTCTATGGCTTGTAACTGTCATGAGTTGTTTTACCAACTCTTCACTTTGATAGATATTTCCATCTTTATCAGCACTATAATTACCATTTGAATCTAATTTTATATAACCTTTATTTTGATAATAGTCACTTGGCAAAACTGGGTCACCATCTTTTGTAGTTAAAATACCTTCGCTATTTAACTGAAAAGAGCCATCTCTTGTAAGTCTAACACCAGCTGGAGTCTCTATCATGAAAAACAAATCATCTCTAGCAAGAGCAAAATCAAATGTATTTCCTGTAACCATCATAGGTCCAAGCTCTAAACTTCTAAACTCTTCAACGATATGTGGAACTTTATTTATAGACCTATTTACAAAATCAGCAGCATCTCTAGTATGGTTTCTAAGCGGAAGTTCATCTCTATACTCTTGAAAAACTTTTGCAAAATCACCAATTACAACATCTTGATGTTTAAATCCATTTGTATTCACATTTGCCAAATTATTGGCAATCATGTCAAGTCTGTTAAATTGTGTAACCATACCACCAGTGGCTGTATAATATCCAGATTGCATTTTTCATCCTTGAAAAATTTAATAAAATAAGTTAAAGCAATTTTTATTCCAAAAAAGTAGAAATGTAGTAAATAGTGGCAGATGGGATGAGATTCGAACTCACGGTAAGTTTCCCTACATACGCGTTCCAGGCGTACCTCTTCAACCACTCGAGCACCCATCTAAAAAAGAAGCGAAATTTTATCTAACCAACACTCAATATAATCTTATAATTTTTAAAATGACAAGATAAATTCTACACCGTTATCATGATTTTTAACAGTTACTTTACCGCCAAAATGCTCTTCAATAATCATTTTACTCATGAAAAGCCCAATACCTGTACCCTTCTCTTCGCCTTTTGTAGTAAAATATTTATCAAAAACTTTTTCTATCAACTCTTCATCTATACCTATTCCATTATCTTTTATAGATATGTTTTTGTTATATAAAATAATAATTATCTCACCTTCACACTCTTTTAAATTTTTAGATTTTTCAGTAATAGAATAGACC
>JACAEZ010000159.1 GCA_013388565.1 Campylobacterales bacterium
ATGCAAAAGTTGGCGAGGTAGCTCTTGCAAATGGTGGCATACTATTTTTAGATGAACTCCCGCATTTCCCAAAACAGATATTAGAAGCTTTAAGAGAGCCTCTTGAAAATAATAAACTGTTAGTTTCACGAGTAAATAGCAAAATAGAGTATGATACAAGTTTTTTACTATTAGCAGCCCAAAACCCTTGTCCATGTGGAAATTTGCTAAGCAATCAAAAAGAGTGCAGATGTACAGATATAGAGATAAAACGGTATAAATCAAAATTATCAGACCCATTTTTAGATAGAATAGATATGTTTGTTGTCATGAATGATGTAAAAAGCAGTGACAAAACATCTACAAATTCAGCTTTCATGAGAGATGTTGTGCTAAAAACATTTATGTTTCAAAAAAATAGAAAACAGCAAAACTTAAATGGAAAACTAACTGATAGTGAGATAAAAAAATATTGCATACTTTCAAACGATGCACAAAAAATAGTTGAAAGTGCTATTGATAAATTTGGATTATCAAATAGAGCGATAAATAAAATTTTAAAAGTTGCAAGAACAATAGCAGACATGAAAGAAAGTCAAAAAATCGAAAAAACGGATATTTTAGAAGCCTTAAGCTATAGAAAAAGATGAACTTTTTCTATAATAATTTAATTTACAACAAATGCCAAATAACTAAACAATCCAAGAACCGTAGCTTCTATAGACAAAACGATAAAAATATCTTTTTTATTATCTTTCATGTTAAAAAATACTTTTTTCATAAAAATCCCCCTTTAATTTTTTTTAATTAAAGTCTTAAGAATACAAATAAACAGTTGTACAAATTTTATGCAATTTAATTTAAAAAATCGAATTCACAAGTAATTAAATAATAGCAGTATTTTATTAGAAAAGTTGATTAAAAAAACATCAACTTATAAAGTTTACAATCAAAGACTAAATTCAATTGATATTATAAACGAATATTTCAAAAAAGTCAATATATTTTTGGCACTCTTATTTGTTGTTTGACAATTTTATTTATTCACAATTAATCACATTTTTAGATTAAAACAATTAATATACACTACATAGATATTCTTTTACAAAAGGGAACAAAATGAGATTTTTTAACATGCTTATTGCCAAATTAATACTACTTTCACTTTTTGCCACACTGTATGCAAAAGATTACACCATAGAACTTAAAAATCAAAAATCAACAATAAACCAAAAATTGGCCATATCTGAAATAGAAAAATTAAATAGTGTAGAGTATAAATTAGTTGACCCTTATAGCAAAAAAGAGGTAGTTTACAAAGGTGTTTTGGTAAAAGATTTTTTAAAAAATTTTTCAAAAAATGCAACTGGTTTGAACTTAAAAGCTTATGATAATTACAAAGTTACAATTTCTAAAGAGTTAATTAGTAGCTATGACATGATGTTGGCATATTCAGCGAATGGAAAAATGCTTGAATTGAGAGATGGTGGACCTCTTAAAGTTGTATTTCCTTATCATAAACACCAAGATATAGATAAAAATAAAATAAATGCTTATTGGATATGGATGATAAAAGAGATAGAATTTATAAAATGAATAAAAATATTCTATTTCTGATTGTCTTATCAATAGCTCTTTTTATAGCTGGTATTGTAAATTTTAACAATATAAATAGTTACCTGCTAAAATCATTTGAGCATAGACACTCTTCAAGATACATTCTAAAAATAAACTACTTCATACAAAACACAATCAATGCTATTTTTGTAGCAAAAAATTCAAATGATTTTACAAATGCTGTAATAAATTATGATTTAACAATTGGATATTTTCAAAGTACAAAACTTTTTGACAATCAAACAGAACAAAATTTATTATTAAAATTGCAACAAGGGCATGAACTACTAGATAATCTTCATGAACAACCAAATCAAATGAAAATAGATGAATTAATAACACTTCTTCAAAATTTGACAAATGAACTATTGGAGTTAGAATCTCAAAATTGGTCTAAATTATCAGATTTTGACTCCATGGTTACAACAAAAATAGATTATTCAAAATACTCATTTTTAACAATCATGATATTGTTGTTTATATTTACAATCATAACTTACTACATAATATTTAAAAAAAGAGCATTAGAAGATGAACTATTAAATGAACGAGAATTGTTTAAACAAGGTAGTGTTGTATTATTTAAATGGAGAAATGACGAACATTGGTCAATAGAGTTTGTAACACAAAATGTATTCAACCTCACAGGATACACTCATGAAGAGTTTTATCAAAATGTACAATATGCACAGTTGATACATGCAGATGATTTGCAAACCGTACAACAAGAGGTAGGCGATGAAGTATCAAAAAAATCATCTCATTTCAACCATCAACCATATAGAATTATTACAAAAAATGGTGAAACAAAATGGGTTTTAGACCAAACAAAAATTGTTTATGACAAAGATAAAAATGTTACACACTTTTTAGGATATGTAATAGATATAACAGAACTTCAAAATTATAGAATAGAACTTGAAGAGAGAGTCATAAAAGAGGTAAATTTAAGACGAGAAAAAGAGAAATTATTGATACATCAATCAAAAATAGCCGACATGACAAACATGATACAATCAATAG
>JACAEZ010000019.1 GCA_013388565.1 Campylobacterales bacterium
AAATAGGCTAGATTCTATTGAAAGAATTTTCTTTTGTTTAGGTTTTGAAATAGTTAAAAATTCACTCTCTTTTTTTAAAGAGTTTATTTTTCGATTTTTTCTAATCGCATCTTGAAGTTGTTCGCTATTATTTAATCTATCAAGTGAAAAGTGATAAAGTTCAAATAAAAGTCTTTCTGTAAATGTTGAATAAACTCCGATATTTACGGCATTCAAATCAGCATATGTCAAAATAAATAGAAAATTCAAAGCCTCTTTTGATTTTAGATTTGCCACAAAATCACTTACAATTTTTTGTGAATAAATATCCTCTTTGTGTGCCGTATCGCTCATGAGTGTGTGATGTTTTATGACTATCGAACCCAATTCCGTGAAATAATCACTAATATTAAACTGTTTGCAAAATAGCTTATAAAGACTAACCCCAACATCTCTATGGTCATTTTTTCGCCCTTTACCACTATCATGAAGTAAAGCAATAATACGAAGCACCATCTTTTCATCTTCACTAAAACTCATAAAAAGCGATTTTAAAAAATCATTTTGAATGTTGTCTATATTTTTTATTGTATTAAATGAGTGAATATCAACTGGATGTTCATGATAGCCGTCAAATTGGGCTAAATATAGTATCTTTTTGAGTGCTGGAAAAATGAATTCTAACTTAAATGAGTCATAAAAAAGCATCAAAATTTCATAAATATTTGGTTTTGTAAATAGTTTTAAGATTTTCTCTTTCTCATTTTTGACATTTGAAAAGTCACTATTTTTAACTAAATTTACAAAACTAACATCAAACGATACATTTGGCATTGAGATTATAATATCCAAAATTTCAGTTTGTGACTTTTGTTTGCAATTATATGTAGCAAAAAGTTTGTTATCAATCAAATATATATCTTTAAAAACCCTACTAGCTCTTAAAAATCCAAACTCTTTTTTAAAAATTTTGTTTTTTCTAACAATTTTGTCAATATTTATATGCGAAAAATTTTTAATCACAATCAGAGAAAAGAAGAGTTTTGAAGAGAGTTGTTGTTGTGCAATTTGTGGATTTTGATGAAATATATTTAAAAATTTTGAGACTTCAGGAATTAATTCAAGTCTTAATGTATCCTCTTTTTTTTGGGCTATCAAATGGAGTGTTGAGCGAACAGAAAACAGAAATTCAATAGCTATTCGATACTCTTTGTACTCATCTTCTGTAAAAATTTTGCCGATTAACTGTTTTGTAGATGATACATTATAAATTATATTCGCAATCCAAAAGAGTGTATTTGAGTCTCTAAGTGAGCCAATTCCCTCTTTTATATTTGGCTCCATTGTAAATTTATACTTTTTGTGGCGATTG
Organism: Campylobacterales bacterium; assembly: GCA_013388565.1. Classification (GTDB taxonomy): domain Bacteria; phylum Campylobacterota; class Campylobacteria; order Campylobacterales; family JACAEZ01; genus JACAEZ01. The sequence goes on from JACAEZ010000019.1 coordinate 1,352, forward strand.
TTTAGTTCATCTATTTTTTTGATAATAAACTCTTTTTGCTCAAAATTTCTAATTTTTTTAAGCGAATTTTCAATTTCAACCCACAAATATTTAGAACCTGTTATAAATCTTGACTCAATCAATGCCGTTTTAATCGTAATATCCTCATTTGCAACACTTTTAAGCTCACCAATTTCATGAACTCTATGACCCAATTTTAATCCACTATCCCACACAAGATATAAAAATTTTTCAATAATCGCTTTTGTATTAAACCCTGCAACATCTTTATAAACAATCATCAAATCAATATCCGAATAAACACAAAGCTGTTCTCTTCCATAACTGCCAAGTGCCACAAAGCTAATTGGAATAGAGTTTGTAAGCGGAATATATCCATGAAACATCTCTCGAAGTACATATTTGTACATCAAATTGATATAACTATCAATCTTTTTACTATTTTTTACTAAGAAATCTTTTCCACCATTTTGCAAAAAGATATTTTTTAAATTAGCTCGATACTCTTTAATATCATTTTTAATAACCTTAGAAATCTCAAAATCACTCGCATTTTTAGAGATTAAATCCTCTATTACATGTTCTAGTTCCATAAAATTGTTCCAATATTATTTACAACTATCATTTTTTAACTCTCTTCTTTTGATAAATTTTTTAAGATTTTTATATGTTTTGAGTTTTGTTAAATTCTCTTGTTCCATTTCATGAAGCTTTTGAACAATCTGCTTGTCAGTAAAATTTACTATATCTTCTAAATTGTCACTTAATTTTATCAAATTAAAATCGCATTCGTTGATTGTTTTTTCTTCTAACATGCTTTGCTTTATAAAATCCATCATAGGTTTCCAATAATCAACACCTATTAAAAATATTCCAATTGGAAATATCTTTTTAGTTTGTACCAATGTCAAAGCCTCAAACAACTCATCCATCGTACCAAAACCACCTGGAAAAATAACAAATGCTTGAGAGTATTTTACAAGCATAACTTTTCTAGCAAAAAAGTAGTCAAATTTTAGTGAAATATCCAAATAATCATTTGATTTTTGTTCATGAGGAAGGGCTACATTTAGCCCTATTGATAGAGCTTTTTTACTCTCAAAAGCCCCTTTATTGGAGGCTTCCATGATACCGCCACTGCCACCTGTTATTACATTGTATCCCTTTTCGGCAAACATAAATCCAAGTTTTTGTGCCATTTTATAATATCTATGATTTTCATCAAATCTAGCACTTCCAAATACAGTAACAGATGGACCAATATTTTGCAACTCATCAAAACCATTTACAAAATCAGCCATGACACGAAAAATGCTCCAAGGTTCTGAAAAATCAAGCTCTCGTCTTTGGTTATATTTTTTGTTTAAAGCTTTGACTAAATCTAAATCCATAAACTATTTTACCTTTTTTAAAATTTCTAAAAAATCACTTTTTTGTCTAGCCCCTACCACTTTTTTTGCAATCTCTTTTTTATCGCTATCTAAAAAATATATAGTAGGAGTGCCGTAAGCTTTGAACCCTTTTGGAGTGCCATCTTTATTTATATCATACTCCACAACTAAAAAATTATTTAAAAGATAATTTTTCACCACCTCATCTTCAAGCACAACATCTTTCATGTACTCACAAGCAGGACACCCCTCTTGAGTCAAAAATAGCAATATATTTTTTTCGCTTTTTTTAGCATCTATTAAGCTTGTATCCATTGAGTTGTAAAATTTAAGTTCACTAGCAAAGAGAGTTAAACTTAAAAATAGTAATCCAAAAAATAGTTTTTTCATCTTTTGCCTTTTTATTTTTTATATGATTATTTATTTTGACATAAATAAAGTATCAACTAAACAAATCAGTTATCAAAGTTGTTATTTGTCCAAGTCCCCCAGTAGCTACAGCGATACCAATTAAAACTAAAAGCACACCAGCAACTATCTCAATAATTTTGAAATGTTGTTTTATTTTATTAAAAAAGCTCAATGCTTTGCTTGTCAAAAT
>JACAEZ010000133.1 GCA_013388565.1 Campylobacterales bacterium
CTACTGGGTGTAGTGTTTAGTTGGGGATTGTATTATTTTATTTTTTAAATTCTACTCTAAGAGAATAAATATCTATAAAAAATTGTTTAATTTTGGTGGGGTATTATACTAGTAGAATTAAAAGAGTTTGAATTAATTAAAGATAATGACAAATATCCACTTTTTGCTGGACTTAGTTTAGTTGGTGAGATAGTTGTAGATGAGAGAGAGTTGATTAGTTTTATATTTGAGTTTTTTAAAGGGAAGGATTAAAAGAGAAGAAAAAATCTTCTCTTTTTAAAAATTATAGATTTTCAGCATTTTTTGCTAAATATTCAGCAACACCTTGAGTATCAGCTTTCATACCCTCTTTACCTTTTGTCCAACCAGCAGGGCAAACCTCACCATGTTCATTAACAAATAGCATTGCATCAACCATTCTTATCATTTCATCAATATTTCTACCAAGTGGTAAATCATTGATAACTGCATGTCTAACTGTACCATCTTTATCTATTAAAAATGAACCTCTTAAAGCTACACTTTCATCAAATAATACATCATAATCTTTAGCAATTTGTTTATTTAAATCTGCAACAAGTGGAAATCTAACTTGACCAATTCCACCATTTTTTACATCTGTATTTTTCCATGCAAAGTGTGAAAATTGAGAATCAACAGATACACCAATAACATTTACACCTCTTGAAGTAAACTCTTCTAATCTTTTATCAAATGCAATAATTTCAGATGGACAAACGAATGTAAAATCTAATGGATAGAAAAATAGCACTGCACCTTTTTCACCTATATTTTTGTATAAATTGAAATCAGAAACAATTTGATTGTTTCCTAATACAGCAGTAGCTGTAAAATCTGGTGCTTTTTTAGTAACCAACATGAAGACTCCTTTTTAAATAATAATTTTTCTTAAATGAGATAAAATTATAACAAATTTTTGATTATTTGAATATAAAAGATTATCTTTCTATTTTTTATATTTTTTGAAATTAAAAATCTCTATTTTGAGTTTTAGTCTCACATATAACAGAATAATTATTCCAACTATACAAAGAGTAATTACTGTAATTAATTTTAAATATTGTGTAACCAACTCTTGATTCTCTCCAATTATATATCCAACCATTGCTAAAATGATTACCCAAATACCAGCTCCTAAACTTGTATATATGCTAAATACAGCTAAATTCATTTTTGCAAGTCCTGCTGGAAGTGAAATATATTGTCTAACAACAGGAATTAATCTTCCAGTAAATGTAGATATATGTCCATGTTTACTGAAAAAATCTTCCATTTTTTGAATAGTCTCCTCTTTTAGCAACACATATTTTCCATATCGTACTAAAAATGTTCTACCAAATTTTAATGCTAAAATATAGTTAAACAAAGCTCCAAATAAACTACCAGCAATACCACTTAATATTGCTAAAAATAGGTTCATTTCACCCTTACTTGCTAAATAACCAGCAGGTATCATGACTACTTCACTTGGAAATGGAATAAAACTACTCTCTAAAAACATCATGATGATTATTCCAATATAACCCAAATCCCCAACAGTAGAAACAACCCATTCAACCATTTCTTGAAACATTTTTTTCCTTTAAGATATTTTATTTTAGAAATTATAATTAAATGAAACTATCAATTAGATAATGTTTTATCTGATTATAATTTATACAGTACAACTAGATTAAATGTATTATAATTTAAACAATTAAAATATTAATTAGTAGGCTGATAACATGTATAAAAATGAACTTAACTTAAAACTTCAACAAAACTTACAACTATCGCTTAAAATGTGGTTGCCAATTTTGCAATCTTCATTATCAGAACTTGATAAAACTATACTAGAACAAAGTGATTCTAATCCATTTATTGATGTTAAATCAAAATTTGAAGAGGCACAAAATTTTAAAACAGTTCATGGAAGCTTTCAATATGATAATTTTGATTATCGTTCAAATATTGATAGAGATGGAATTGAACAGATGACAATATCAAAAAAATCTTTATATGAGACATTAAACGACCAAATAGAGTACCCACTATTTCCAACACCTATTTCACAACAAATTGCTTTTGAAATAATAGAGAACATAAATGATTTAGATTTTTATGAGGGAGAGTCTCAATTAATTGCAAAAAAATTTAATGTTAAAGTGGAAGATGTTGAAAAAATAAGACTTAGATTTGCATATTTAGACCCAATAGGAGTAGGTGCCAAAGATTTTAAAGAGTCATTTATGTTTCAATTAAATGAGTTAAATATAGAAGATGATGATTTGTATAAATTTGTATTAAAACTGATTGCAGATTTTGAAAACATTTACAAATATTCAAAATCGAGATTTTTTGAAGATGCTATTAAAATCATTAAAAAATTTAGAAATCCACCAGCATTGGAGTATCAAGCACCATTAACAAATATTATCGTAGATGCTTTTGTATTTTTTGATAATGAAGAAGATGGAGAGCTTAGAATATCTATAAATGGCAAATATTATCCAGAAATTGTTATAAAAGATACAAATAAAGAAGAAAAAGATGATTTTGTAAAAGAGAAGTTAAAGGATGCAAAAAATTTGGTAAATCTACTTTCACTTAGAAAAGCAACTTTATATAAATTAATTTTAGCCATTGTTGAAGAGCAATATAGATTTTTTTGTGGTGGTGAGATGGTACCATTAAGACTTCAAGATATAGCAGAAAAATTGGGTTTTAATGAGTCCACAATTTCAAGAGCTGTAGCAAATAAATATCTAGCTTGTGATAGAGGTATTTTTTCAATGAAAGATTTTTTTACACATGGAATAGAGGATAAAATATCATCAAATGAGATAAAAAATTACATGAAAAATATAATACTTTATGAAGAAAAAGAGAAGCCATTGGAAGATGAACAGATTTTAGAACTAGTGCAAAAAAGATTTAGTATATCAATGGTTAGACGAAGTATTACAAAATATAGACAAGAGTTAAATATCGGCTCTTCAAAAGAGCGAAAAAAGTTATATAAATTATTACAAGATAGCAGTTTGTAATTAAGCTAAAATTATTCTTTTATAAAATACTCCAAAATTTTATTTTGGAAAGTATTTATCATGTTAAACATTGAAGAGTCAATAACACTAAAATATCCATCTATCAACACATATCCATCTATTTTTAAAAATCTGTTTTTCAATATTGTAAAAAATATCATATATGAAAAAGATATAAATGAGTTTTTGTCAAAAAATGAGAATGTCGAAGGTATCGAATTTGTAGATGCAGTTTTAGAATTTTTTGATTTTGGATATACCGTATCGAGTAAAGATAAAGAGAATATTCCAACATCTGGAAAAGTTGTAATTATTGCAAATCATCCGCTTGGTGCATTAGATGCTTTGGCTTTGATAAAGCTTGTATCTGAAGTGAGGCGAGATATAAAAATCGTCTCAAATGATATGTTAAATCATATAAAAAATCTCAATCCATTACTTCTTCCAATAGATAACATGAACCAAAAATACACAAAAGAGAGTATAAAAAATATATACAAATCGCTTGAAAATGATGAAGTGGTTATTATTTTTCCATCAGGTGAGGTTTCAAGAGCTAGACCAAATGGTATAAAAGATACGAAATGGCAAGGTGGATTTTTGAAATTTACGAAAAAAAGCAATGCTCCAATTTTGCCTATATACATTGAGGCAAAAAATTCATATCTATTTTATGCAGTATCTTCGATAAATAAATCGCTTTCAACAATTTTGTTAGCTCATGAGATGTTTAATAAAAAATCAAAAACAATAAACTTTAAAGTTGGTGAGTTGATACCTCATGAAAATATTTTTCTAAAAGGAATTGATGATAAAACATTGGTTTCACTCCTTAGAAAACATCTATATAAAATCTCAAAAGATAAAAAAGGTATCTTTGCAACTCAAAAATGTATCGTTCATCCGCAAGATAGACAACTTTTAAAAAAAGAGTTAAGTTCATCAAAACTATTAGGTGAAACTTTTGACAATAAAAAAATATATCTGTATGAGTATCAACGAAACTCTGTAGTTTTAAGAGAAATTGGCAGACTTAGAGAGTTTACTTTTAGAAAAGTAGGTGAGGGAAGTGGCGAAAAAAAGGATAATGATAGCTTTGATTACTACTACAAACATATTGTTTTGTGGGACGATGAGGCATTGGAGATTGTTGGGGCTTATAGAATAGGTGAAAGTAACTTCGTAAAAAATAGTCTTGGAAGTAGTGGCTTTTATACAAATACTCTATTTAATTTTTCAGAACAGTTTGATAAATATTTAATAAACTCAATTGAACTAGGTAGAAGTTTTGTTCAGCCAAAATATTGGGGCAGTAGAGCATTGGATTATTTATGGTTTGGAATTGGTGCATATTTGAGAGAAAATAGTGATATAAAGTATCTATTTGGCGGAGTTAGTTTAAGTAACAGCTATCCAAAAATCGCAAAAGAGATGATTGTTTATTATTATAAAAAATATTATGGAGACGAAAATAATTTGGTAGTATCTAAAAATAGATTTTTGATAGATAAAGAAAGCACGAATGAATTTGAAAATATGTTTGATGCAAATAACCCACAAATAGATTTTGCAAAACTAAAAAAATCACTCTCACATTTTGGATTGAGTGTGCCAACTCTTTATAAACAATATAGCGAATTGTGCGAAGATGGCGGTGTGAAATTTTTAGATTTTGGTGTTGATAAAGATTTTAGTAACTGTATTGATGGCTTTATTTTAGTAGATGTTAGTAAAATAAAAGTGATAAAGCGAAAAAGGTATATAGATAATAAAGCCTAATATTGATATTTTTTTAAATGTTAAAAAAATTACTTTTAAATTTTTTGTTTAAAAATAGCTAAAATATAAAAGTGTGTAATTTCTTACACACTTTTATACTAATTCGGTAAAGTTACTTTATAGTCGTCTGAATTTCTTGGGTCATTTTGGTTTATGAAAACACTTCTATCATTTTTAAGAGCTATTACTTCAAAAAATGGAGCAAATCTATCTTCTGATATTGCAAAAGCTTTCATGAATTTTGCAAACATCTCTTGCTCTTCTCTTTCAGGTGTCCCATCTGCTAAACTAGAATCTACAAGATTTACTAAAATACATATTTTTTGAGCATCACTTAATAATGGAGTTGCTTCTTGTAAAAATGTATCAAGACTGTTTTTTCTGATATATTTTAAAGCATTATCAAGTAGCTCTTTATTATTTGCACCAACTCCTATTGTATTACCATCTTTACTTCCACCAAGTACAGATAGTAAATGTCCAACCTCTTCATTATCCATTTCACCATCTGATGCCATCATATAAAGTAAAGCACAAGCAAAAGCTAAATGTGGTGTCATATTAGCACCTTTGTCCCCTTTAAACATATCAAATAAACCCATTATGTAAATCTCCTCTATTTTTAAATTTGAAAATGTAATTATATTTATAATTAGATTATTGTCATTTGAATTTTTTTTATATAAATTTAATTTTTTATCTATTTTAAATTTAAAGTTGATTATTTTAACTAAAATAAATTGATTGACAATAACTAAAGTTTTTGATAATATTTTATATAAATTTAACTTAATGGAGTAAAAAAGTGGCTAAAAGCTTATATGAAACACTACAAGTAAATGAAAATGCTACTCAAGAAGAGATAAAAAAAGCTTATAAAAAATTGGCAAGACAGTATCATCCTGATATAAATAAAGAGCCAACAGCCGAAGAGAAATTTAAAGAGATAAATGCTGCATACGAGATACTTAGTGATGAGAAAAAACGAAAACAGTATGAC
>JACAEZ010000204.1 GCA_013388565.1 Campylobacterales bacterium
TATTGGTAAATATCACAATAAAGAACGAGGAGTTTTTATTGTTAACTGATTTACTTAGATTGTCTTTTCAAAAGGTTAAATGTTATGATGTCGTGGAGTGAGTTTACATTTATAAAAAATATTAAGTTTGATTTAGAGAGTTGGAGAGAGAGTATATTTGTTACACAAAATGCAAATAATATCCATTATTTGGATAGTTCTTTATTTAGTTCATGTTTACAATTAGAACTTAATTTGAATGAACAACATAGCTCTATGGATGATGAGAGTGATTTGATGGATATATTTTTTTAAGAAACATTCATGAAAAAAGTAAGAATTAAAAATCCTATAGAGTTGCATATAAATGAGACTAAATTTTTTGAAATAGAGATTTCTTCGTTAATTATTGATAGTGTTATAACATTTGAACTATTTATTAGCCAAGAGAATGGTTTAAAATCTATTTTAAAACCAAATACGAAAATTACCCAACAGTTATTAAATAAGTTACATTCACTTTCTATAGAAAAGGTTTTAACAGAAGATATACAAAGAATAAATTATATAAAATATTTGGAAGATAATATTAGATTAATTATTGCCCAAAACTATTTTGACCAGAAAACAAAATCAAAAGTTATATATGATACAGCATCAGATATTACACAAAATCTGTTTGAAAATCCAGATGCCATGAAAAATATCAGAAGAAGTTCAAAAGCGGTTGTTGATATTTTGTTAAATAATATTTTACAATCTGACAATGCTTTATTGTCGATGATGAGTGTTAGCTCTTATGATTATTATACATATACTCATTGTGTGGATGTATCTATGTATAGTTTAAGTTTAGGAAAAATGTTGCAATTTGAACAAATTGATTTAGTTAGACTTGGTACTTCAGCACTACTTCATGACATAGGCAAAACAAAAATAGAAAATGAGATAATAAATAAAAATGGAAGACTCACTGATGATGAGTTTTTAAAAATCAAAAAACATCCAGAGTTTGGATATGAGATTGCAAAAAATTTAGGTCAATTTGATAGAGATATATTAAGTGGAATAGTATCTCATCATGAAAAGCTAGATGGTACAGGTTATCCAAGTGGACTTAAAAATGGTCAAATAACAAATTTTGCACAAATCATTGCAATTGCTGATGTATTTGATGCACTCACTACAAAAAGGTCTTATAAACCAGCACTTGGTTCGTTTGATGCTCTAAGATTGATGAGAAATGAGATGTCAAATCATTTAAATAAGAGTTATTTAGAGCTATTTATAAAAATGCTTGGTAAAAAGTAAAGTTTATATTAAATTTTTTTTATTAAAAAGGCTTTTTAAGTAAATTTATAATAGTATTTCTTAAAAGTTTATATTCGCTAACAAGGGATAGTAGATGGCTTCGGAAAAAGTAGTTGAAGGTTTAACATTTTTAGAAGATGGTGAAGTGTTGTATGATGATTTATACCTATTATCTGAAACAGATGAAAGAGGTGTGATAACTTATGCAAGTAAATCTTTTTGTAAAGTTGCTGGTTATAAAGTAGAAGAGTTAATTGGGCAACCACATAATATTGTTAGACACCAGGATATGCCAAGAGTAGCATTTAAAAGTTTATGGGATGATGTTCAAGCAAAAGGTTTTTGGACAGGTTATGTAAAAAATGCTAGAAGAGGCGGAGGTTATTATTGGGTATTTGCCACAGTTCTTAGAAAAATAGATAAAAATGGAAAAATTAGTTATGTTTCAATAAGAATAAAACCTGCAAGAGAAGAGATTAGAAAAGCAGATGAACTCTATAAAACATTAAAGTAAAAGGTGAGAAAATGGCATTGGTAAAAAGTGGACAAAATTCATCAAGTTCTATATCAAGATCGTTACAAAGCTCAAGTAGTGCTAGAAAAGCAAGAACATTAGCAAAACAACAACAAATTAGCGAAAATATAATGACTATAGCTAATACATTGCTTGAAAATGCACAAGAGAGTGTAAGTGCTATAGAAGAACTTAAAAGTTCAATGGAACAAATAGCAACAGCTGCTGAAGAAAATAGTGGAGCGAGTGAACAAGCTTTAAAAAGTATTAATCACATATCTAAAAATATAAATAAAATGACAAATACAATAGAGTCTGCAATTGCTAGTACATTGAATACTGGTGATACAATCACAGGTTCTGTTGACATGATAAACCAAACTGTTGCTAGAATGGTAAATTCTGTAAAAGTTGCGAAAGATTCTTCAGCAAAATCTGAAGAGTTGAAGATTAGTTCTCAAAATATTGGAGAAGCAGTTGGTTTTATTGCAAAAATTGCAGACCAGACAAATTTATTAGCACTAAATGCAGCTATTGAAGCAAGTAGAGCAAAAGAGCATGGAAAAGGGTTTGCAGTTGTTGCAGATGAAACAAGAAGTTTAGCTGGAAATAGTGAAAAAAATGCAAGGTTTATTGCTGATTTAGTAAATCAAATACAAAGTGGAATTGATAATATAATTAAAAGTATTACTTCAACTACAGAAACAATAGA
>JACAEZ010000078.1 GCA_013388565.1 Campylobacterales bacterium
ATGTCCAAGCGATGCTCTAAGCAGTGATAAAAAAAAGAGTAAAATATTTTTTAATCCATTTTTTTGTATAAAATGTAAATTATGTGAAGATGTTTGTGAAACAAACTCTATCTTTAGCATTGAAAATTTTGATATTTTTGAACTACTAAAACCAGCTAATAAAGAGCTAATCTCATTTTCAATCATAAGATGTCATGAATGTAATAACTTTTTTACATCAATAGATGGAGCAAAACTTTGTAAAAGATGTCAAATCGAAGAAGAAGAGGCATTAAAACTTTGGGGGTTAGCATGAAAAAAATTGATAAAGATACAAGACTTTTTGTAAATGTTGGAATTGACGGTTCAAAATCTAAATTTATAAATATATTTAACTCACTTTTTGAAGAGAATAACAATAACTCTTCATATCTGTTTTATAACATAAGAGATGAAGATTTTAAATTTTTTATAAATAATTTGAAACATTCACAAATTCATGGTGTAAATTTTGAGTCAGAGTATCAACAAACTATCATGAACTATTTAGACAATAAAAGTTACGAATGTGAGTTATGTAACTTTTGCGAAAGCATGATAGTGTCAGATTCTAAATATTTTGGATATATCACTTCAGGTGATGCCATTTGTGAATTATTAAATCCTAAAATAGATAGTCGCATAGCTATAATTGGAGCGGATAAAAAAGCTATTTCAACACTTTTTTCTTTGAAAAAATATCTACCAAAAAGAGTAACTATTTTTGATGAAATTGTAGAAAGCTCTATTGAAGTTACAAAATATTTTCATGACTTAAATATAGAGTTTGATTATGAAAGAGTAAAAGATGGATTTACTTTAGATTTTAACAAATTTGATTATTTAATAAATTTAAAAAATATTTACAATTTTAAGCCAAATATTATCTCAAATAGGGATATAATATTAATAGATATATTGAAAGAGTCTAAATGGTTAAAAGATTTATCAAAAAAAGAGAATTTTAAATTTTTTGGTGCATTTGACTTTTGGATTAAAAGATGTGAGATTGATTATAGACATTGGTTTAATCACACTCCATTAATTCCGCAAAATATATATGAAACTATAAAAAAAGAGTATTTTGAAAAGGTAGGTGTATGATGAATAATTTATTTGAAGAGTTTAGTAATATCTCAATTGATGAGTTAAAACAAAGAAGTATGAATAATGATGGTGATGAAGATATAGAGTTAGAAGATAGAAGTTATGTGGACTTTATACTAACTGATGTATTAGCTCCTGCAAAATGTGGTGTGTATTTTAGTAAAAATGATATTAGAAATGTTGGACTTATGATGGAAGAAAAAATTCAACTTCATGAACGAAAAAGAATGATGAAACAACTTCTAAAATCAATAAATTCAGCAGATAGATTATCAGAACTTATGTTAAATTTAAAATCAATAATTGATGAACGAACAAAAATATATGAAGAGCTTGTATCAATATCGCCATCATCAAAAGATATTTTTAATGAACATATTGAAAAAACAGTATCTATAAAATCCAAAATGGACTCTATATTAGAAGAGGTAAAACAAGAATCTCTATTTATTGAATAGGCAATAGGCAACTGTCATGAATGAAACTAATAATTTAAAATTTCAACAAACACTTTTTCAAACAATAATAGACAATGACCCAAATGGAATATTTGTAAAAGATTTAAATCATAACTATATAATAGTAAATCATCAAATGGAGACTATTTTTAACCTCAAAAAAGAGCAAATAATTGGAAAATGTGATTTTGATTTGATGGATAAAGATATGGCTCAAGATTGCATGAATGCCGAAAAAGAGGTGCTTATCGGACTTACAAAAAGTGCAAAACTAGAGAAGATGATTGTTGTAGATGGAGAAGGTAGGCACTACTTAATTCAAAAAAATATAATTCATGTAGAAAATGAGAAGTTTATTTTAGGTGTTGTGATGGATATTACAGAACTTAAATTAACAGAACTTAAATTAAAAAGTCAAAATACATTTTTAGAAAATATATTAGACTCTATTCCTCTTCCAATATATTATAAAAATACACAATCAAGATTTGTAAAATGCAATAAAAGTTTTTTAGATTTTTTTGAAATTGACTCTATTTTTGATATTGTAAATAAAAATTTTATCCCAAATTGCTCTGCCGAATTTAATATTTTAGATAAAGAGAGTGATGGTGAACTGACAAAAAAAGGGAAAATTCAAACAAAATTTGAGTTTCAATTTGAATTCTCTTCAAAAGAGAACATAGATTCAATAATTTATAAAAGTTACTATAAAAGCGAAAATTTAAGTGGAATTATCGGTGTTATCGTTGATGTTACACAACATAAAAAGTTTGAAAACATACTAAAAGAGTTTAATGAACAACTTGAAAGACAAGTAGAGTTTGAAGTATCCGAAAGACTCAAAACAAAAAATTTACTAAATCAAATTATAGAAGCTACATTTGATGCAATCATTGTTATAGATGATGAAGAGAAGGTAAAAATATGGAATAAAGCAGCCGAAATCATATTTGGATATACAAAAGTTGAAATTATCGGTAAAGTACTTCATGAGCATATAATGCCAAAAAATTTAAATAAAAATTTTGAAAATGGTTTTAAAAATTTTAAACAATCAGGTGATGGTACTATTTTTGGAAAGATATTAGAGCTTGAAGCAGTCAAAAAAGATGGAACATCTTTTCCAGTTGAAGTCGCAGTTTCGAGAATGAAAATTGATAATAAGTGGCATGCAGTAGGTATTGTAAGAG
>JACAEZ010000002.1 GCA_013388565.1 Campylobacterales bacterium
TCTTTTTGTTGTTTTGATTTTCTTTGATTACAAGTTTGACAACTAGGAACTAAATTATAAATAGATACTGCAAAATAAGGATAAGTTGATTTATCAAAAAAATGGTCAAGTTGTGAAGTTGCCTCTAAAGATTTATTTTTTTGAAAGTTAAAAATATAATTTCTATTGCAATATGGACAAACAGTAATACCTAAATCTTTAACATAATCAGCTTTTTTTAATCTTGAATAGAGTGTATAAAAGTAATCTTTTTCTTTAGTTGTGAGTTCAGCGATACTTTTATTTTTGTCGATAAAATCTTTTAAATTACAAAGTTCATTATAGTTTAGAGTAATTAATCTTTCTAAAGTTACTTCATGTGAATAGTTTTTAAACTTTTTTTTGATTAAGCTATTTAAATCATTAAGAGAGATTTGCCATTTTATTGTCTTATTCTCTCTTTTTTCAAAATTTTTATGATTTCTTTTTTCATCAAAAAAGTTAGACAAAACTTGATTCTTAAAATTTTCGATAGTTTTTTGAGAAATATTTATTTTAATCATTTTTCAACTATCTCTTTTATCATTGTTTCTATTTTTAATTTTAAAATTGGTAGTTTTTCTCTTATAATAAGTTCAATTAAACCTAAATCTACACCGTCGTAATCGTGAGCAATAAAATTTCTTACACCATAAGCACCTTTTATCTCTTCACTTAATTCATACTTTTCTAAAATATCACTATCAATCTTTTTTAAACTCTCTCCAATTTGTATAAGTGCCATCAAAATTGCAGGTTTTGCTTCAATCTCATCATTTAAAGCTTTTGAAATTCCATTATGTCTTTGTGAAATAATTTCAATATTACTTATCATTTTAAATATAAATTCTATTTTAGCTTTTGAAGATTCCCTAGACACTCTTTAAATCCTTCAAAATATACTTTTTACCTATCTCATTTAAACCATTTTTATCTGCAATATCAACTTTTTTATTAAATACTTTTTCTAAAAAATCTTTAGTTTCTTGTAATTTTGTAAATGCTCCAAAGCCATTATATTTTCTTGCAAACTCTTGTGCATCTTTTAATTCATAAAGTATATCTATATCACTTTCGCTATTATTATCACCCCTTGCATAGCTTCCAAACAGACCAACTATTACAATACCATCTTCTATTAGTTTTGGTTTTAGCTCTTGTAATTTATTTAAAATTTCATCTGTTGTCATTTTAAATCCTCTTATAAGCAATTCTCTATTTATTTGGAAGTTTCAAAATATCAAGTTTCTCTTTTGCCTTTTCTAACACTCGTCATATTACACTTTGATTTTTAGCCTATAATACCACAAGTTATATTAACAAAATTCAAAATGAACCACAAACACTAGGAAATTTTTTTAGAGATTTAGAGTGTCAACTTCAAATCTTAGCTATTTCAATGGAGTTGTTTCTTAAAATCTTAGAACAGTTGATAGAATCAAAAGATATTGTCAATAGAAATAAAAATTTAGTAAATATCATTGATTTATTTAGGGTTTGTACTAACAAACAATTAGGTTTTATGTGCGAAAGTTGTGTTAGTGATTCAAAGTTGTATCAAAAAAAGTAACTTATGAATTTTATTATATTATTAATAATTACTTAAATTACTTCGATAATATAATAAAACAATTTAAAATCAAACTTTTTAAGCAAAGTATTAATGACAAAAAAATATAATTGCGATGTGTAGTCACTTTTATATCCTAGGTGATTAAACTTTTTAAGGAGGTAGCGTATGCAATCGAATGCTCAGCTTGAGTACGATTACACGGTTGCGAAGTATTTTACTTTTGCAACGATTCTCTTTGGTATCGTAGGTATGGCGATAGGGGTGCTTATAGCTTTTCAAATGGCATTTCCTGAACTAAACTACATAGCAGGGGAGTACAGTACATTTTCAAGATTAAGACCGCTTCACACAAGTGTAGTAATTTTCGGATTTACTTTAAGTGGTATTTTTGCTACTTGGTATTATGTGGGTCAAAGAGTATTGAAAGTTTCATATAAAGAACATCCGTTCTTACTAGTACTTGGTAAGACTCATTTTTTCCTTTATATGATATTAATGGTGTTGGCAGTTGTTCAGTTATGGGCTGGTGTTTCAACATCAAAAGAGTATGCTGAACTTGAATGGCCTTTAGACATACTAGTAGTTGTTGTATGGGTTATTTGGGGTTTAAGTATATTTGGTTTAATAAGTGTTAGAAGAGAAAAAGCACTTTATATCTCTATGTGGTATTATGTTGCATGTTTTCTTGGTATAGCAATGCTTTATTTATTTAATAACATGGAAGTTCCTACATATTTTGCTTCTGGCGGATATGGTAATTGGATGCACTCTGTATCTATGTATGCTGGAACAAATGATTCATTAGTTCAATGGTGGTATGGGCATAATGCTGTTGCATTTGGTTTTACTGTTCCAATTATTGCTATGATTTACTACTTTTTACCAAAAGAGTCTGGTCAAGCAGTTTTCTCATATAAATTGTCTCTATTATCTTTCTGGGGATTAATGTTTGTTTATTTATGGGCTGGTGGTCACCATATTATTTATTCAACAGTTCCAGACTGGGTGCAAACTATGGGTTCTGTTTTTTCAGTTGTACTTATTTTACCTTCTTGGGGTAGTGCTATAAATATGCTTCTTACTATGAAAGGTGAATGGCAACAATTAAAAGAAAATCCATTGATTAAATTCATGATTTTAGCTTCTACATTTTATATGCTTTCAACACTTGAAGGTCCAATTCAGTCAATTAAATCTGTTAATGCTTTAGCACACTTTACAGATTGGATTCCAGGACATGTTCATGATGGTACATTAGGATGGGTTGGCTTTATGATTATGGCTGCACTTTTTCATATGGCACCTAGAATGTACAAAAGAGAGCTTTATAGTAAAAAACTTATGGAAGCACAATTTTGGTTACAAACAACAGGTATAGTTTTATACTTCTCAAGTATGTGGATTGCAGGTATTACTCAAGGTATGATGTGGAGAGCTGCAGATGAATATGGTAACTTAGCTTACTCATTCATTGATACTGTTACAGTATTACACCCATACTATACAATTAGAGCGGTCGGCGGATTGTTGTATCTTGTAGGTTTCTTCATGTTTACATATAATATGTTTAAAACAATGACAGAGTCTAAAAAATTAGATAAAGAACCTACTTATGCATCTCCGATGGCAGCATAGTAAAGGGGGTATGAGATGTTTCATTGGTTAGAAAAAAATCCATTTTTCTTTGCGGTAGGAGTATTTTTAGTTATATCATTTGCAGGTTTAATTGAGATTGTGCCTGATTTTGCACAAGCTTCAAGACCTATTAAAAATTTAAAACCATACTCTGTTTTAGAGTTGGCAGGAAGACATATATATATAAATGAGAGTTGTAATGCTTGTCACTCACAATTAGTTAGACCATTTAAAAATGAAACTGATAGATATGGTATGTACTCTTTAAGTGGTGAGTATGCTTATGATAGACCATTCTTATGGGGTTCAAAAAGAACAGGACCAGATTTACATAGAGTAGGCGATTACAGAACTACAGATTGGCATGAAAACCATATGTGGGAGCCAACATCAGTTGTTCCAGGTTCTATTATGCCTTCATACAAATGGATGTTTACAAAAAATGCTGATATAGAAACTGCTTATGCAGAAGCTGTAACAGTTAAAAATGTATTTGGTGTACCATATGACAAAGATGTAAATGGTGATGGTAAAGTTGATGTTGCACTTGGAAGTTGGGAAGAATCAAAATCTGCAACATTAGCAGAAGCTAAAGAGATTGTAAAACATATGAAAAATCAAGATGTTAAAGATGCTCTTGAAAGAGGTGAAGTTAGAGAAATCGTTGCATTAATTGCTTATATGAATAGTTTAAGTAACGAAAGAAGAAAGTAATAAAGTGGATATAAGAGAATTACAA
>JACAEZ010000172.1 GCA_013388565.1 Campylobacterales bacterium
AACTTCATGAGATGTTATTAAAACAAATAGAATTTCTTGATATTAAAACCCCATGTAAAATTGATGCTTGTGATATAAAGGTTTCATGATGGTATTGCCTATTTTACTATTTTTAGTAACTTTAATTTTTATCATTTGGCAACCAAAAGGGTTACAAATTGGTACAACAGCGGTTATTGGAGCGGTTATTGCCGTTATTTTAGGTATTGTTAGTATGAGTGATATTTTTGAAGTAACAACCATTGTATGGGATGCAACTTTGGCTTTTATTGGTATTATCATTTTATCCATGACACTTGATGAGATTGGATTTTTTGAGTGGTGTGCTTTGAAAATGGCAAAATTGGCAAATGGAGATGGACATTTGATGTTTGTCTATTCTATTTTACTTGGAGCTTTGACATCAGCTTTGTTTGCAAACGATGGAGCGGCTTTGATTTTAACCCCAATACTACTAGCAAAAATGAGAATTTTACAACTAAATACAAAAACAATAATCGCCTTTTTATTGGCTGGTGGATTTATAAGCGATAGTGCTTCACTACCACTCGTCTTTTCTAATCTTACAAATATAGTTACTGCAAACTATTTTCAAATAGGCTTTTTAGAGTATAGTATAAACATGATTGTTCCATTTATTGTAAGTGTTATTGTTTCTATACTTTTTTTATGGCTTATATTACGAAAAGATATACCTAAAAAAGTTGATATATCACTCTTAAAAGAGCCATCATCTGCTATCAAAAATCAAACACTTTTCTATTTTAGCTGGGTTTTTTTGGCTATTTTACTTGTTGGTTATTTTATAGGCGATAGTTACGATATTCCAGTATCTGTATTTGCACTTGGCGGTGGATTACTATTTTTATTTATCGCTTCATACTTTAAATGTGCAAAAATTGGCTTGACAATCAAAAATGCACCATGGCAAGTTGTGTGGTTTAGCATAGGGCTTTACATCGTTGTTTATGGTTTAAAAAATGGTGGTTTGACGGAGTATTTAAGCCAACTATTAAACTACTTAAATACAAATTATAGCTCATTTGCAGTTGTTGCAACAGGCTTTATTTCAGCATTTTTAAGTGCTATCATGAACAATATGCCAACAGTTATGATAATGAATATTGCACTAAAAGATATAGAAAATATCTCAATGGTTTATGCAAATATAATAGGGTGTAATTTAGGACCAAAAATGACACCATTTGGTTCACTTGCTACACTTCTTTGGCTTCATG
The DNA here is from genome assembly GCA_013388565.1 of Campylobacterales bacterium. Classification (GTDB taxonomy): domain Bacteria; phylum Campylobacterota; class Campylobacteria; order Campylobacterales; family JACAEZ01; genus JACAEZ01. Next base: position 1,239 of record JACAEZ010000172.1, read on the forward strand.
TGTTAAGTAAAAAAGGGGTAACAATTGGATTTTGGGAATATTCAAAATTTGGTTTAATAATTACTCCGCCTGTTTTGTTTATCGTGTTGTTATTTGTTTAAGATAAAACTCTTTTATAATATTTAAAAATTCAAAAGGATTTGAGATGGCTAAGAAAAAAGTTTTATTTGTTTGCATAAAAAACAGTGCCAGAAGTCAAATGGCTGAAGCATTGATGAAAAAATATTATAGTGACTATTTTGATGTTGAAAGCTCTGGATTTGAACCTGGTATTATAAACAAATTAGCAGTAGAAGCTTTAAAAATAGATGAAGAAATAGATATATCATCTCACTCATCACAATCTGTATTTGAACTCTTTAAAAAAGGCAAAGTTTATAACTATGTAATAACTGTATGCGATGAAGCAAGTGCTGAAAAATGTCCAGTATTTCCAGGATTAAACTATAGAATACATTGGAGTTTCAAAGACCCAGCATCTTTAGAAGGAACAGATGAAGAAAAACTAGCTCAAACAATAGCTATAAAAAATGATATAAAAGCAAAAATTGACGAATTTGCCAATCTTGTAATAAGTGGCAAAATAAGAGAAAATATTCCAAAAAATTGGAAAATATTTTAAATAATAAGAAAATAGGCAAATCGCCTTTTTTCTTACAACAACTTTTTTTAAACTTCAAAAAACCCCTTAAATAAGCCAATATTCAACTTTTCAACTAAAAATAAAAAAATATTTGTAAGTATTTTTAATATATAATCCGTTTTAAAATTTACTTTTGAGGTCAAACAATGGTTGAAAGATATGCAAGAGAAGAGATGAAAAATCTATGGACACAAGAGTCTAAATATCAAGCTTGGCTTGATGTTGAGATAGCTGCTGTGAAAGCTTGGAATAAGCTTGGACTTATACCGCATGATGATTGTGAAAAAATTATAAAAAATGCAAAATTTAATATTGATAGAGTTGAAGAGATTGAAAAAGAGACAAAACATGATGTTATAGCTTTTTTGACATCTGTAAGTGAGAGTTTGGGTGATGAGAGTAGATGGGTGCATTATGGGCTTACAAGTTCTGATTGTATCGATACTGCGAATGCACTGATTATTAGAGATAGTTTGAAAATCATCATTAAAGATGTTGAGATGGTGATGGAGAGTGTTAAAAAAAGAGCGATTGAACACAAAAATACTATCATGGTTGGACGAAGTCATGGTATTCATGGAGAGCCTATCACATTTGGACTTGTTGTTGCTATTTGGTATGAAGATTTGAAGATGAGTTTGGAAAATCTCAAAACTGCATTAGAGGTTGTAAGTGTTGG
>JACAEZ010000034.1 GCA_013388565.1 Campylobacterales bacterium
GTGCGGTAATGGAGAGTTTTGTAAAATTTGCATTAATAATGTAGTTTTACCAATGCCTCTACTTCCATAAATTGCTGTAATTTTGGCACTAGAGTTGTTCAAATCATCAAAAATATATCTTTTATAGCTAGGAATAGTTTGATTTAATTTTAGATTGTAAAGCCTTTTTGCATTTTCAACTATTTTAAGCATAATTACACCTTTTTAGTTTATTGCATTATACTAATAAATTCATTATAAGTCTGTTTGATTATACTTTAAAATTTTATTTAAGTTTATTAAATCTAGCAAAGCTTTTCTGCTAGATAACCAATCACAATATTTTTATTTAAGAAGTCAATATTTTCAAATAAATCCAATCTATTTACCATTTTTGCATGAGTGTATAGGTTTAGAAGTTCGACGCTCTGAGTTTTTGAAAGTTTCAATTTTTTTGATAGTTCATCGCAAAATAGTCTATCATGATTAGTGATTGCTAAATTCAAGTTAAAATCAACATCAATGATTTTTTTGAGATTTTGTACTCCACTTTTTGAAAGCTCTTCAACAAACTCTTTAGTAGGTATTGAGGTGTCTAAATAATCAGATATAACTTTTGCTACAAATATTTGATGATTTTGCAAAAATCTTGAGGCGGTTAAATAAAACCAATAACTCTCCATATCAACCAAATCTGTAAAAATTTCATCTTTTTGTGAAATGTCAATAGCTTTGTTTGATGTTGTGAGTGAAGCCTCATGAAAGTCAAAATCAAAAATCAAATCAAGATATTGTGCTTTTTTACTCTCAAACTCTAAGATTTTATTTATCAAACAAAATTCACCGATGTTTAATTTTTGATTTTTAGCTCCTGCGATACCATAATTTATAATTTTTGAGCAGTTAAATAGAGATAAAATGTGAGTAGTTGCGATTATTGAGTTTATTTGACCTATGCTTGAAACTATCAAAACGATATTTTCATTTTTAAAGATTTCAAAAGTTGAAGATACTTTTTTGAGTTTAAACTCTTCAATGAGAGGTTTTGCCTCTGCATGAAGAGCGGTTACGATGAGAGTAAAATTATTTGAATTCTCTTGCAAACTCTGCAATTCTTTCAATTCCTAATTTTATACTTTCAAGGTCTGTAGCAAATGAAAATCTAAAATGTCCTTCACTTCCAAACCCACACCCTGGAACTACAGCAACACCTTTTTGTTTTAATAACTCTTGTGAAAATCTCATATCATCTTTTGTGATACCTTCGATATTTACAAACAGATAAAAAGCACCGTCTGGTTTTACAACTGTAATGCCTTCAATTTCGTTTAACAGTTCACAAGCAATATCTCTTCTAGCTTTAAATGCTTGTTGCATTCTGAAAATATCATCATCAGCCGTTCCGTCAAGTGCTGGAATTGATGCTTTTTGAGTGATTGAGCAGATATTTGATGTGCTTTGGCTTTGTAATGCACTACATGCTTTTACTAAATCTATATTTTTACAAGCCATATAACCCATTCTCCAACCAGTCATGGATACTGATTTGCTTACACCGTTTATTGTGATTGTTCTATTTAGCATATCTTCACTGATAGCACCAGTGCTTATAAATTTTGTATCATATACAAGTTTTTCATATATCTCATCGCTCAAAACCCAAACAGATGTCCCTTTTAAAACCTCTGCTAAAGCCTCTAACTCCTCTTTTGAATAAACAGAACCTGTTGGATTTGATGGAGATGTTAGGATTAGTAGTTTTGTTTTTGGTGTGATTGCATTTTTTAGTTGTTCTGGAGAGATTTTATATCTTTGGTCGATTGTCGTTTGGATTTCAACCACTGTACCACCGCAATATTTTGTAAGCTCTGGATATGTTACCCAATATGGAGCTGGAATGATTACCTCATCACCCTCTTGGATTAGTGCTTGAAAAACATTATAAAGTGAGTGTTTAGCACCGTTACTTACGATTATTTCGTTTGGAGCATAGTCTAAATTATTATCTCTTTTGAGTTTGTTTGAGATAGCTTTTAGAAGTTCAGGGATACCATCAACTGGGGTGTATTTCGTAAACCCATCATTTATAGCTTTTATCGCGGCTGTTTTTATACACTCTGGAGTGTCAAAATCTGGTTCACCAGCTGAAAAACTAAGAATATCTTTACCTTCAGATTTTAGCTTTTTTGCAAGCATCGTGATAGCAATTGTCATAGACTCCGATAGAGAGTTTATTCTATTTGTTAGCATATATTCACCCTTTTTTTAAATAAGTACTGAAATTGTATCAAGTTCGATATAAAGATTTATTTACAAATGGTTTTGTAGAAGCAAAGTGAGTTTTAATCCAATAAAACATGCTTACATGATTTGGACTTTACTGCTTTTTTCTTGTTCCAAAGCTCAAACTTTGGAATACATACATAACTATTTTTCACTACTCTCATCTGCATTCCAAATGAAGACATTGGGAACGAGAAAAAGAATTGGCATTGGAAAGGATAAATTAAAATAGATATATTATAAGACAAGAGGTCATGAGAAAGGTGTTGGAAAAGATGGAAAAGAACACTGGTATACAAAAGAAAATTTAGAAACAAAAGGTTATGAAAAAGGCGAAGATGAAGTTTGGAGAAAAGATAATCAAAATTTATCTGGCTCAGCTTTTTCAAATAACACTGCTTCAACTAATCCCCAAACTGCATTAGCAACAAACAATACAACAAATACAACAACCGCCCAAAATATTACACCAGACATGACAAACTCCTCAAATAGTTCTCAAGGTGAAACATCTTTTAATAATAATTATAGCACTTCTAAAAATAAATTCACCATCTATGAAAAAATTGAATGATATAGCAACAAAAAAACAACTTGAAAATATTGATTTAGACAAAGAAAAAAACTTAATAGTGAAAAAATGAATTTTTTCCATCTCTCCCAATGTCCTCATTGTCGCACTGATTTTTCTTATTAAACAAATAACAGAAGCTATCTTGCAGTGGATATAGATTTACATTTATCTCAAGATTTAAATAAAAATCGTAAAAATGGTTATAGCTCAAAAACTATGAAAAGTGAACTTGGTAACTTTGAACTAGATGTTATAAGAGATAGAAATGGTAGTTTCGAACCTCAAATAGTCAAATAAACCAAACCATATCGAAGATTTGTTGACTAAATTTATTATGTATGTTATTATATATATTATTAGATATGTATAAAGGTTTAAAGTGACTGTAAGAAAAAATTTTTTATTAGATGAAGAGATAGCTAAACAGCTTGAAGATATAGCAAAAAAAGAGAATCGTACTCAAACTGATGTAATAAAAAGCATGATAGAAGAGAAATATTTAAAGTATTCTATACAAGAAAAACTTGAAGCATTTAAATCTATTGTTCCTATGACACCTGGTTCGCTTGTAGGTAAATCAATACAGTCTATAAAGGTAGAAATGGGTGCTAGTATATGAAAGTATTTGTAGATGCTAATATCATATTAGATAAGTATGATGAAAAAAGACCTTTCTCACGATTTAGTATTTTATGTTATGAATATTTAATTATACATGCAGAGATATTTACAAGTTGTGATTTGATAACAACTATCTATTATGTTAATTCTAAAGAAGATAAAAGACAAGCTATTCTAAATATTCAAGCTATTAATAAAACCTTAAAAGTAATAGCATTCTCAAATAAAGAGATTGAAGAGAGTTGTAAACTTATGCTAGAAGATGGTGATTATAAAGATTTAGAGGATACTATCCAATACATCATGGCAAAAAATATAACTGTGAACTTATAATATCAAATGACAAAA
>JACAEZ010000205.1 GCA_013388565.1 Campylobacterales bacterium
GAGCTACCAACCCCACTAATCATCCTATATCCTTTTTTAAGCCATTACATTCAAATTAACACCAATGCCAAGCATTTGAGCTGTTTGTTGTCTACCTTGCTGTTGCATTTGCATTGATTTTTGGTCATCTTTTGCTTGAATAGCACTTTTTTGATTAGCAACTTGCTGATTTTGTTGTTCAGCTTGTAGCTTATTATTTTTACCCTGCTCTACCCCATATCCTTGGTATCCACTGACACCCATTCCACCTACTGTCATGGCAAACTCCTTTTTTTTGCAACATATTTTAAATATATAACAATAAAGCTTAAGTAGTGATTATAATACTCTCAACACGATATTTTCATATAAAACTAAAATAAATATATGATAATAGCAAACTAAAATGTACATAAATAATTCATAACAATCTCTGTAACATTTTTATTGAAGTTTGTCTATTATAAAATAGTAACTATTTTCCAATGTATTTGCATATGGTTTTATCAGTGCTTGTTTATAACCTTGAGAATTTCTAATTTCTAAAACATTCCCAACTCTAACTCCAGAAAAAAATATCTCATCAAGCCCACTTGTAATAACTTCATCACCAATATTTATATCTATCCATGAAGGTATAAAATCAACTAACATTATATTGTCTTCTATATACCCTTTTGTGATACCTGGAGCTTTTTTTTCACCAATAGTTACAGAATATGAACATTTTTCGTCACCATTTAATAGTGCCAATGGTCTATCATTTTTTGAAACTACAATGCCTGAGGCAAAAGAGTTTTTAATCAAGCCATATCGTTTTGAACTATTAAATTCATCATAATGTATCCAAACTTTATTATAATCCCCCATTTTAGCATATGAGACTGTCTGTACAATTTTTAGTCTTGGGTCTTTGGCTAGAGATGGATTGTAATTTGCTATTAAATTATTGAGTTGATTTGCAAAAGTATTTGACAAAGTTGCCAACTCTTGCAATTTTTGATTTTCTTGTTTTAATGAAGCTATTGTTTTGGCTTGGTTGAAATATGTTTCAATAAATTCAACCGTACCAAAATAGATATTTGTGTAAGTATTATTTACTTTATCTGTTATAGATAGAAGTGTTTGTTGAAATTTATCTTTATAGTTTAAAAAAATAAACAACACTAAAGATAAAATTAAAAAAATATTTATATATTTTTTAATCATTAATCATATGATAATTGTTGAAGTAAATCTATCTCTTCAAGTGCTTTTCCAGTCCCTTTTGCTACTGCTAAAAGAGGTTCGTCTGCAACATAAACAGGAAGTTTTACAATATCTGACAAATATTTATCAAATCCTCTAATTAATGCTCCTCCACCAGTTAATGCTATACCATTTTCAACAACATCTCCTGCTAAATCTGGAGGCATATTTTCCAATACATCTTTAAGCGAATTTGCTATACCTCTTAATGGCTCTTTTAATGCTTCTCTTATATCTTCACTTGATAACTCTATTGTGTTAAGTAATCCTTGTACTTTATCTTTTCCTTTGACAAGCATTTTTAACTCCTCTTTTTGAGGTACTACCGAACCTATCTCTATTTTTATCTCTTCAGCAGTTCTTTCACCAATTAATAAATTATATTTTTTATTTATATAATCAACAATAGATGTATCCATTTTATCACCAGCAATTCTAATAGATTTACTAATTACTAAGCCACCAAGTGATACAACACCAATCTCTGTAGTTCCACCACCAATATCAACGATTAAATTTCCATGAGGCTCTCTAACAGGAAGTCCTGCACCAATTGCTGCTGCCATTGGTTCTTCAATTAAAAATACCTCTCTAGCTCCAGCACTAATAGCTGACTCTTTAACAGCTTTTCTTTCAACTTGTGTCAATCCATAAGGAACAGAAATTATAATTCTAGGTCTAATAAAGCTTTTTCTTTTATGAGCTTTTTCTATAAAATATCTAATCATTTTTTCTGTCATGTCAAAATCAGCTATAACTCCATCTTTCATAGGTCTTATAGCTTTTATATTTCCTGGAGTTTTACCAACCATATCTTTTGCTTCTCTACCAACAGCCAACATATCTGTTCTGCCATATTTATCAAATTGAACAGCAACAACTGAAGGTTCATTTATAATAATACCTTTTCCTTTGACTAAAACTATAGTATTAGCCGTTCCTAAATCTATTGATATATCATGTGAAAATAAGCCAATTATCTTATCTAAAATCATCTATTCTTTCCTATGCACTTTTTTTTGTTTCTGGTTTTATAAAAATTGGTTCTGTTTTATTATCTATTGTATCTTTTGTAATTACTATTTCATATCCTCTATATTCTGGTAAATTATACATCAAATCACACATTACCTCTTCTAAAATAGCTCTAAGCCCCCTAGCACCTGTTTTTCTTTTAATTGCTAACTCTGCAATTGTTTCAATGGCATCTTGTTCAAATGTTAAAATTACATTATCTATTTTAAACAGCTTTTTATACTGTTTTGTTAGTGAATTTCTAGGCTCTATTAAAATTTTTACCATATCATCTTTTGATAGCTCATTTAATGTAGTAACAACATGAAGTCTTCCAATCAACTCTGGAATTAATCCATAGCTAACTAAATCATCAGGTTCAACTAAATGAATTAAATTTGCATCATCTTTTTTACTCTTTTTATCTTGATTAAACCCCAAAGTGTTTCCACCTTGTCTTCTTTTTATAATATCAATAATTCCATCAAATGCCCCACCACAAATAAATAAAATATTTGTAGTATCTATTTGAGTAAACTCTTGATTTGGATGTTTTCTACCACCTTTTGGAGGTATGTTTACAATACTCCCTTCAACAATTTTTAAAAGTGCTTGTTGAACACCTTCCCCAGAAACATCTCTTGTAATTGACCTATTTTCACTAAGTCTTGATATTTTATCAACTTCATCAATAAATACAATTCCTCTTTCTGCTTTTTTAATATCATTATCAGCAGCTTGAAGAAGTCTAACTAAAATATTTTCAACATCTTCACCAACATAACCAGCTTCAGTTAAGCTTGTTGCATCAGCAATTGCTATTGGCACATCTAAAAATTTAGCCAATGTTTGAGCCATCAATGTTTTTCCACTACCAGTTGGTCCAATTAATAAAATATTTGATTTATATATCTCTGTATCTTCGTCATCATCTTTTACACTTTTTTGTTTAAAAATTCTTTTATAATGATTATAAACAGCAACGGAAAATATCTTCTTAGCTCTATCTTGACCTATTACATACTCATCAAGAGCCTCTTTTAAATCTTTTGGAGTAAAATCAATATCAATACTTTTTTTCTCTTCACTTTCAACATCTCCAAATAATATTTTATATGCTGAAATAATACAGTTTCTGCAAATATATGTTCCATTTCCAGAAATAAAAGGATTACTATCACTCTCTTTTTGTTTACAAAAATCACACTCTCTAATTACTGTTGCCATTTAAATTCCTCTTGAATGGTATTCCTCGTTTTGTATTTATTATAAAATTACAAACTTTTCTAACTTCTTCACAATTTGTTGTTTTATAAAGCTCTTTTGCCACATCTTGAAGTGGCTGACCACTTTCAAACAGCTCTTTATAAGCTTTTTTTAAATTATCTATCACACCTCTTTCAAATCTTCTTCTAATTCCATTTAAATTTAAACCTCTTAAATATGCTCTATTTCCTTCAGCTAAACAAAATGGAGGTATATCTTGACTAACAGCAGATGCACCTGCAATCATAGCATGTTCACCTATTTTTACAAATTGATGAATAGGTGTCATACCACCAACAACTGCAAAAGAGTCTATCTCTACATGTCCAGCTATTGTAGCACCATTTGCAAATATGCAATTATCTTGAATAATACAATCATGAGCTACATGAACATACCCCATAAAAAGATTACCATTTCCAATAACTGTTTTAGAACCACCACCAAGTGTTCCTGGATTAAATAGAGTAAACTCTCTTATTTTATTATTATCACCAATAATCAACTCAACATCCTCACCACTAAATTTTAAATCTTGAGGAATAGAGCCAAGCACTGCATGAGAGAAAATTTCATTATTCTCACCTATTGTTGTTTTACCATATATACAAGCCCCATGAGCTATCTTTGTATTTTTTCCAATTTTTGCATTTTTTGAAATAAAACAAAAATCTGCAATCTCAACATCTTCACCTATAACAGCACCATCTTCAATAACTGCTGTTTTTGCAATTTTAACCATTTTTAACCTTGCTTATCGACAATCATAGCTTTCAGTTCAGCCTCTGCTACAAGTTTATCATCAACAAAAGATTTTCCATCAAGCACCCAAATATTCCCTTTTTGCTTAATAACACTAAGTTTATAAACCAACTTATCACCAGGAGTTACAGGCACTCTAAACTTTGCTTTATCAATACTCATGAAATATACAACTTTATCCTTAGTACTACTTTGTTCATTCTCACTCATACTAGAAAATGCCAAAACTCCACCAGCTTGTGCCATACCTTCTATGATATAAACACCTGGATAAATAGGATGTTCAGGAAAATGACCTTGAAAAATATGTTCATTAAATGTAATATTTTTATAAGCTTCTATATATTCAGATTTTTTTATCTCAATCACTCTATCAATCAATAAAAATGGAAATCTATGAGGTAAAATATTTTGTATAGACATAACATCTAACATAAATTAAGCCTTTTTTTAAGAAAATTTTTCGAAATTGTATCAAAAAGTAATTAAAACTTCTCTAACATCTTCAAAAATCGTACTTTTTATAAATATCTCATACGATTTATCACAAATTTCATCTAAAATAATAATTGCAGATAAATCATAAACTCCAAAATAGCTATTTCTAAACTCAATCTCTTCAATAATTGTCAAAGGATTTTTATTCAACTCCTTTACATTTTTGTAATTTTTATTCAACAAACTATTAAATTTTTTAATATCTAAAACTTTTATTTGAGACTTATTAAAATAAAACAATCCATCTATCTCAAAATCAACCCTACATTTAGCAAACGAATTTTTTAAGATAGAGTATGAAAAAATATAAGACTCAACAACCATTTTTTCAACCAACACTTTCGCAAACAACAATCTATAATTTAAAAAATTTTGCTTTACTATCTTATACTTTTTACCACAATTTTCTAACATTACCCTTTTTTCATAAAGCTCAATCTTCTCTTCAATAGAATTTGGTAATAACTGCCTATTTACCGAAGAAATCAACTCTGTAATAACTACCTCTTTTTTTTGCTTAGCAAGTGCAAAATAACACCCACAATAATTTTGTTTATAAAGCATATCATCTTTTGCAACCTCATACTGCTTTTGAGTACCACCAAATTTTCTCAAATCAATAGTCAAAAACTCCAAATCATACTCTTTTGCAATTTTCTCTCCACTCTTTTGAAGCAACTCAATAGACTTTTTAGGACTAACCAAAAGAGTTGTAGTCAAAACCTTTTCACCCAACCTTTTCGCCAATTTTGCACTCTCAAGCAATCTCACATCAAAACAAACTTCACACCTTTTTCCACCCTCACACTCCTCTTCAAGCCCCTTCACACTATTAAGCCAATTTTCATAATCATACTCACCCATAACTAGCTCAATATTCAACATCTTACAACTTCTTTGAACATCAATAAATCTTAAATAATATTCACTATAAGGATGAATATTTGGGTCATAAAAAAAAGCAACTATTTTTTCATTCGGATATAACTCAATTAATTTTTTAAAAAAGTAGTGACTATCGACACTACAACAAACATGAACTAACAATTTTCTCCTTTTATGTTTCAAATTTACCCACTATAATAAATTATTAAACAAATAACACAGTTTGCTATGATAATGCTACGATATTAATTTATACTATATCAAAAAAATTTAGATGGAAACTATTCATGAGTACATTAGATATAAAACAATTTATTCAAAAAACTCATCCGTTTGAAATATTATCAGCTGATGAATTAAAATATTTACTTGATAGTATTGATATTCAATATTTTAAACAAAATGAGATTATTGCAACAAAAAACAGCACTCCGAAATATTTTTATATTATTGCTAAAGGTGTTGTTGAACAAAAAGATGAAGAGAGTGTTTATTATAGTGTTCATGATAGTTTTGATATAACATCAATTTTTCAAAATAGTTTTAAAAATGATTTTTTGGCTTTTGAAGAGTCTATTTGTTATTTAATTCCTATTGATATTTTTTATATGTTACTAAATCAAAATATCTCATTTAAAAGCTTTTTTTTAGATGATATTTCAACAAAGATAAATGCTCTAATTCATAAAAATGCAAATAAAGAGTTATCTAATTTCATGTTAGCAAAGGTTAGTGAAAGTTATATTCATCCGCTTGTTATCATAGATAAAGATAGCTCTATTTATGATGGTGTGCAAAAAATGACACAAAATAGTACATCGTTTATTATAGTAGATTTTCAAAACTCTTATGGTATTGTGACAGACTCTGACCTTAGAAAAAAGGTAATTTTACAAAATAAATCTTATCAAGATAAAATCTCTTCTATTGCTACAAAAGAGTTAATTACAATAGATAAAAATGATTTTTTATTTAATGCCCTACTTCTCATGACTCAAAAAAATTTAAAAAGATTAATTGTTACAAAAGATAACTCTATTTTTGGAATTATCGAACAAGCAGATATTTTAAGTGCTTTTTCAAATAAATCTCATCTAATTAATATTCAAATTCAAAAAGCAAAAACAGTATCTGATATTCAAAAAGCTTCTTGCGACATAATAAATTTGGTGAAATCTCTTCATGTAAAGGGTGTAAAAGTTAGATATATTACAAAACTATTAAGTGAGATAAATTCAAAAATTTACCAAAAAATATATGAAATAATTGCTCCAAAAGAGCTGTTAGAAAACTCTTGTTTCATTATTTTAGGAAGTGAAGGAAGACATGAACAGATATTAAAAAGTGACCAAGATAATGGAATTATTTTAAAAGATGGATTTGTATTTGATAAACTTTCTGAAGTTACAAATAGCATTACAGAGGCTTTATTGCTTTGTGGTTTTCCAAAATGTGAAGGAAATATCATGGTAAATAATCCATTTTGGACTAAGAGTTTGAGTGAGTATAAAAATAGTGTTCATGATTGGTTTAACTCAAATAGTAGCGAAGATTTGATGAATTTGGCTATTTTATTTGATGCAAAGTGTGTGGCTGGTGATAGTAAATTATTAGATAGTTTAAAAGAGTATATGTTTAATCAAATAAATGACAATCTTACTCTACTTTCAAATTTTGCAAAGGCAACTATCATATTTGAAACACCTTTATCATTTTTTTCAAACTTTATTTTAAATAAAAAAAGTGACGAGCTTGATTTGAAAAAAGGGGCGATTTTTCCAATCGTTCATGGGATTAGAAGTTTGGCTTTAGAAAAAAAGATAATAGCTACAAATACGATAGAAAGAGTAAAAGAGTTAAATAATTTAGGTGTTTTTGATAGAGAGTTTGCATCAAATTTGATAGATGGATTTAACTTTTTACTAACAATTAGATTAGAAAATATGTTAAAAAAACATGATTTAGGTTTAAAGCTAGATAGTGGAATAAATCCTAAAAATTTATCAAAACTTGAAAAAGATACACTTATAGATGTTTTTAAAATGGTAGATAAATTTAAAAAATTAATTATTCACCATTTTAAACTTTCGATGATAAGTTAGTTTCTCATGATAAGTTTAATTAAAAATTATTTTAATAAAAAAAGATTAGTTGATAAAGAGTTTGAATTTTTATTTGAACCTATAGATGATGAGTTTGTATCTATTGATACAGAAACAACTGGATTAAATCCAAAAAAAGATGAAATCATTACTATTGGTGCTGTAAAAATAAAAGATAATAAAATTTTAACTAGTCAAAAATTTGAGTGCATTGTAAAACCAACAAAACCAATAGGTACAGATAGTATAAAAATACATCACATCAGACATTGCGATTTAGAAAATGGTATTGATATTAAAGATGCTATCTATCAACTGCTCCATTTTATCGGTGGAAGAACTCTAATTGGATACTACTTAGAGTTTGATGTAGAGCTTATAAATAAATACACAAAAGAGTTTTTAAATATCACTCTGCCAAATAAGCAAATAGAGCTTAGTGCATTATATTTTGACAAAAAAATAACGACAATTCCACAAGCAAATATTGACCTTAGATTTGATTCTATCATGAAAGATTTGGATTTACCAATGCTTGGAAAACATGATGCACTTAACGATGCTATCATGACAAGCTTGGCATTTATAAAACTTCAAAATATTAAAAAAATATAAAAGCCATTAATTTAACAATTTTGTTTACGAAAATGTTTCAAATTTACTCAATTAATCAAAATAGTATTAAAATCTTCTCTTTTCTATATAAATGCTACGAAAAAGCTACCAAAATTATTTATAATCTATTCCCGAAAAAACTCGATAGAATTAAGTTAGACTTATATTAAAGTTTGTATAATTTAGCTCTATCGAGTAAAAAATAAAATTAAGGAGATTTTCATGAGCATCGAAATGGAAGAGCATAGAAAGAGAAAATTTAAACCAAACAAAGAGTTTGCAAAAAAAGCAAATATTAAAAATATGTGTGAATATCAAGAGCTTGTAGATATGGCAAATGATGATTATGAGGGTTTTTGGGGCAAAATGGCAAAAGAAAATATTGATTGGATAGAGCCGTTTAATCAAGTTCTTGATGAGTCAAATGCACCTCATTATAGTTGGTTTGTGGGTGGAAAGCTAAATGTTTCAGCTCAATGTATTGATAGACATTTAGAAAATAGAAAAAATAAAGCAGCCATTATTTTTGAAGGGGAGCTTGGTGATAAACAAGTCATTACTTACAGAGAGCTTTATTATGAAGTCGGTAAAACAGCAAATTTGCTTAAAAATAAGTTTGACATTAAAAAGGGTGATAGAGTTGTAATTTATATGCCAATGATACCAGAAGCAGCTTACATGATGTTAGCTTGTGCTAGAATTGGGGCAATTCACTCGGTTGTATTTGGTGGATTTTCAGCAGAAGCTTTAAGAGATAGAATAGAAGATGCGGAAGCTAAACTTGTAATAACAGCTGATGGAGCTTATAGAAGAGGTAAGCCTTATATGTTAAAACCTGTTGTTGATGAGGCTCTTAAAAAAGGGTGTGAGAGTGTTAAAAAGGTTTTGATTGTTGAGAGAAACCATGAAGATATTGAGTATGTTCCAGGGAGAGATTATGTTTATAATGAGTTAGTACAACTTGAAAAA
>JACAEZ010000206.1 GCA_013388565.1 Campylobacterales bacterium
AACAAGATTTGCAACATCTTTTTGACTAATACCATTTAATAAAGAGCTATTCAACTCTTTTAATACACTATCTTTATCTTTTGAGTGCCACATGTTTTGCTCCTTTTTGTTATAAGCTGATTAATTTTACTTATGTTGCTAGATAAATAGATAAAAATATTTTAATTAAATTATTTTATTTAAGTTATTTTTACAAATTTTTAATCTTAGCTATCTCATCTCTAATTCTTGCCGCCTCTTCAAATTCAAGCTTTTTAGCTGCTTCAAACATTTTGGCTTGTAGCTCTTTTATCAGTTTTTGCTTTTCTTGTGGTGGCAATTTTTCGATTTTTTTCTTACTAAAATTTGCAATATCTCCATGTTCTTCTAGTCTTAAATTTTCGTCAAGTTTTCTAACGGTGCTTTGTGGAGTTATTCCATGAAGTTTGTTAAATTCAGCTTGTTTTTCTCGTCTATAATTTGTAATATCAATCGCTTTTTGCATAGATTTTGTTATCTTTTTTGCAAACATGATAGCTCTTCCGTTTATATTTCTAGCTGCTCTTCCAATGGTTTGAATGAGACTTGTTTCACTTCTCAAAAACCCCTCTTTATCAGCATCCATGATAGCCACCAAACTAACTTCTGGCAAATCAAGCCCCTCTCGAAGAAGATTTATACCAATCAATACATCAAACTCACCAACTCTTAAAGCTCTAATTATCTGATTTCGCTCAATCGCATCTATTTCAGAGTGCATATATTTTACTTTCAATCCCAAATCTGCATAATATTTACTAAGCTCTTCAGCCATCTTTTTAGTCAAAACTGTAACTAACACTCTTTCGTTTCTTTCGATTACTTTTTTTATCTCGTCAAACAGTTTTTCTACTTGAAACTCACTATCTATTATCTCTAAAATTGGGTCAATAAGCCCTGTTGGTCGAATGATTTGTTCTGCTGTGATAGTTGAAAGTTCTAGTTCTGTATTTGAAGGGGTCGCTGAAACAAATAGATAATGCGGTGCTTTATTTATAAATTCTGAAAATTTTAGCGGTCTATTATCCAAAGCACTAGGAAGCCTAAAACCATACTCTACAAGCACACTTTTTCTACTTCTATCTCCCTCATACATTCCACGAAATTGTGGCAAACTCACATGAGATTCATCAACAATAACTAGATACGGCAACCCCTTTATCTCAAAATAATCCATCAATGAATATGGAGTTTCACCCTCTTTTTTGCCTGTTAAATGCCTTGAGTAGTTTTCTATCCCTTTACACATGCCAGTAGCTTCTATCATCTCCAAATCAAACTCAACTCTTTGTTTTAGCCGTTGATACTCAACTATCTTTTCCTCACTTTTATAAAACTCCAACCTTTTTGCAAGTTCCTCTTCTATCTCTTTTACTGCGATATTTAGCCTATCATGTCCCACGATAAACTGATTTGCTGCATAGATTATGACGGTTTTTAAATCTTCTATTTTTTTATTTGTCAAAACATCAAAGCTATAAATCCTCTCTATCTCATCTCCAAAAAACTCAACTCGCAAAGCATTGTCTTCATGGTAAGCTAAAAATATATCAACAATCTCCCCATTTACTCTAAAATTTCCTCTATCAAAAAATGTATCGTTTCTACTGTAACCCATCTCTACAAGTTTTAAAAGCAAACTTTTCTGATTTATTGATTGATTTACTTCTAGTGTTTGAACATTCTTTTTATACTCATACGGATTTCCAAGACCATAATTTGCCGAAACAGAAGCAACTACGATAACATCATCAAAACTAAGCAAACTAGATGTTGCACTAAGTCTAAGCCTCTCTAACTCTTCATTTATGGAGCTATCTTTTTCTATAAACATATCAGTTCGAGGGATATAAGCCTCTGGCTGATAGTAGTCGTAGTAGCTTATAAAATACTCTACATGATTGTTTGGAAAAAAGCTTCTAAATTCGCTATAAAGTTGAGCAGCAAGTGTTTTATTGTGTGTCATGATAAGTGTTGGGAGTTGCACCTCTTTTATGATTGATGCCATTGTGTATGTTTTGCCACTTCCAGTTACACCTATTAGTGTTTCATATCGGTTTTTATTTTTTATACCTAATGACAATTTTTTGATAGCCTCTGGCTGGTCGCCTGATGGCAAAAAAGGGCTTACAAATTCAAATTTTTTCAATAAAAATCCTTTAACTTTTATCTTTAAAATATATCAAAACTATCATTTATTTAAGATAAGGAACAAATTTTGCTACAATTTTAATTATATATTAACTTTAGGAGAAAAACGGTGGAAAATATGACTCTTATTCAAAAATTAAATTACAAAGTTGAAGAGATTTTGAGAGATTATGAAGATTTAAAATCTCAAAATGGCTTTTTAGTAGCTGAAAGTGAAAGTTTAAGACAAGAAATAGGTGTGCTAAAAGCTCAAAATGAATCAAAAGATATGTTAATTAAAAAGTTTGAAGAAGATTTGGCTATGAAAGACCTTGAGATAGAGGAAATTTATAATAAAATAGAGAATTTCTTAAAAAGATAGTAGTTCATGAAAAATATTGAAATTAGCTTGAATGGTAAACGATTAAATATTGAGCTAAGTGAGGAAGTTGCTGATTTCATGATAGATATTATAAACAGTGATTTTTCTATAAAACATAAAACAATAAATGATAAAGAGTTACTTGAAGCTTATTTGAAACGAATTCAAGAGTTGTCTATCTATAAATTTGAGTTAGAAAGATTATTAGAAAAAATTTGTTAAATATGGTATTTTTAAGCTAAAAAAAAGTAGTAAATATGTAAAATCTCACTTACAATACAAATTTTTACAAAAGGGGGTTATATGAAAAGAAGTGGTTTCACAATGGTAGAATTAATTTTTGTCATTGTTATATTAGGGATTTTAGCAGCAGTTGCTATTCCAAAATTAGCAGCTACGAGAGATGATGCAAAAGCATCAAGTGTGGCAACAAACATTGCAACAGCAATGGAAGAAATAGCAGCAGAATATACATCAAAAGGTAAATTTAGCGATGATAATTTATCTAAAATCTCTAATGCTGTTTTATTTTTAGAAGGTTCTAAAAATTCATTTAATGAATCAAATGTGTCTTATATTGGTGGATTTGACGGTACAGTTCCAAGCAGTGGAACGCATTGTTTGAGAATTAAATTAAATCCATACAATGGTCTTGATAGTAATTCATCATGGGTGGCTATTATACATAGTACATCTGATACAACACAAGCTTGTACAGTTTTAAAACAACTTACTAAAGAGCAAAATGTTACTATCGGTGGAAGTGGAGTAACATATTAAATTAAATAATATGAAACATGCTTTTACAATGCTTGAACTTGTTTTTGTCATCGTAGTCCTTGGGGTGTTGGCATCTATTGCCATCCCAAGACTAGGTGCTACAAGAGACGATGCACAAATCGCAAAAGCAAAATCTA
>JACAEZ010000207.1 GCA_013388565.1 Campylobacterales bacterium
CCTATTAATTTTGAGATGGCATGTTTTTCCATGTATTCACTCATGTCAAATTTTTCAAAATTTATATTTAATGTATTTGCCAACTCTCTTGCTAATTCAGTTTTTCCAACTCCAGTAGGTCCTGAAAATAAAAATGAACCAATCGGTTTTCTATCTTTATTTAGTCCAGCATACGACCGTTTTATCGCTAAAACAAGCTCTTTTATAGCCTCATCTTGTCCAAAAATTTTCGATTTTAGATTGCTTTCAAGATTTTTAACACTCTCTAATTCATCAATTTCCAAATTTTGAGTAGGAATTTTTGCAATTTTTGAGATAGTTTTTTCTATATCAATCTCACTAACTATCTTTTTTTTCTTTTTATTTAGATGAAAACTAGCACCACACTCATCGATTACATCTATCGCAATATCAGGTAAAAATTTATCATGAATATACTTTTTACTCAACAAAACCGCTGTTTCAATGGCTTTATTTGTATATTTTACTCCATGATGAGTCTCATATTTTGCTTTTATTCCAAATAGTATCTTTGTAGCAACCTCCAAAGAAGGCTCTTCAATCTCTATTTTTGAAAATCTTCGATTTAGTGCTTTATCTTTTTCAAAATGGTTTCTATATTCGCTATAAGTTGTAGCACCTATGCACTTGATTGTGCCATTTGAAAGAGCTGGTTTTAGCAGGTTTGAAGCATCTAAACTACCGCCACTTGTAGCCCCAGCACCAACGATTGTATGAATTTCATCTATAAAAAGTATCGCATTTTCAAGTTTTGAAATCTCATCTACAACCCCTTTTATTCGTTTTTCAAAATCACCTCGATATTTTGTACCAGCCACCAATGAACCCATATCAAGCGAATAGATAACTGAATTTTTCAATATTTCTGGTATTTCGTTTGCTTCTATTTTTAAAGCCAACCCTTCTGCAATGGCAGTTTTTCCAACACCAGCTTCACCGACTAAAAGAGGATTATTTTTCTTTCTTCTACAAAGTGTCTCCATAACCCTTTCAAGCTCAACATCTCGCCCTATTATTGGGTCAATTTTTCCAGCTTTTACAAGATTGTTTAAATTTTTACAAAACTGCTCTAAGTAGCTCTCTTTTTCTGTTGATTTTGTCTTATTTGTACCAATTTCAGTAATTGCTTCTATTACATCAACCCTCTCAATACCATATTTTTTTAGCTAAAATGCACTAAATGATTGCTCTTCCTCTAATATTGCAGCCAACATGTCGCTAACTTCTGCCATCTTTTTTTCAGAAGATTTAACTCTTTCTAGCATTGAGTCTATTACTCTATTTAGTGCAACTGTTTCAGCTGGTCTAAAATCAAAATTCCCATCAAGTGGTTCATAATTTGTAACTATATATTGATGAAGTTCAGACTTTAAAACATTTAAATTCAAACTCATATGTTTAATTATCTCTATACAATCATCATTTGTAAGTAGTGCTAAAAATACATGTTCAATTGTTATATATTCATGTCGCTTTGCTTTTGCAAAATTTATCGCTTTATTTAAGACACCATTTAACTCTTCACTAATCATCATGACAACTCCTCCATAACAGCTCTAAGTGGAAATCCATGAGCCCTTGCCTCTTTTTTGACTTGTGTTATTTTTGTCTCTGCTATCTCTTTTGTATATACTCCACAAACACCACGACCCTCTTTATGAACTTTTATCATAATATCAATCGCACTCTCATAACTTTTGTGAAATATTTTCATAAGAATTCCTATTACAAAATCCATGCTTGTAAAATCATCATTCAGTAGTATAACCACATATTTAGAAGGCTCTTTCAACTCTTCATAGGTATTATTTTTAAGTTCATTCTCCAGCTTAGTAGCCAATACTATTTCCTTTGTTAAAAAATTTTATGATATATTATAACAAAATTTTTAGATGATTTTTTTAGTTTTTATATAGATTATTATTGGAGGGGGAAGCGAAAAAGCTTCCCTTAATCGTGTTAGTTGGCATAAGTAATTATTATCCCGAATTTTGCAATAGAATTCACTCAATTAGCACCAATCATTATAGCATTGGAGTTTCACCAAATTTTTTGAATTACCTTTTGGGTAGTCCTGCAAAATTTGGTGAAACCCCAGTACTACAAGCATTGGCACTACTTAAATAAATTCTATTGCAAAATTCGGGATTATTGCCACTAAAAACAAAATTGTTAAGATGTTTGTCACGACTTACCTCCTATATTGTTTTTGAAGTAGGCAAAAAAAAGGTTGGGTTAATTACTCCCAACCTTTCACCTACTCCATCAACAATATAGTCGCTAAACATCTTAACTCAAATATTATATCATATTTTAAATATAAGGAAAAATCCAAATGGCAAAATTTACACCTATCTTAATTTGTGCAACAAATACAGGAGTTGGCAAAAGTTTTTCAACTACTAAAATAATTGATTATTTAAATAGCATAAATATTGATACTGTTGGTTTCAAACCAATAGAAACAGGTGTTTTTGACACTGCACAAGATTGTGAACTGCTTTTAAAACATACAAAACAGAATATAAAATATAAAAATTTAGAAGTTGATGATATAAACTGCTACAAATTTTCTCTACCAGCAGCACCATATATAGCAAAAGATAAAAAAATAAAACTAAAAAATATAAAAACTAAATTAAAAAAACTTGAAAAAATATCTGATGTAGTCATGATAGAGAGTGCTGGAGGGCTTATGACTCCGATTAAAAAAAACTTCTTCATGATAGATTTAGCAAACTATCTAAATGCAAAAGTGCTACTGATAACCCCTTCAAGACTAGGATGTATAAATGAGACAATGCTTTGCTTAGAACTTTTAAAACATAGAGATATAAAATATGAATGGTGTATAAACATCATGAATGATAAAGATGATTTTTTTAATATCAGTTATAACTACTATCATGAAAAGTTTGGAGATGTTTTATTTTTAGATAGAGATATTAAAAAAATTGTTGAGAGATTATTGGATAAATAAAAAAACTGTATTTTAAGGTTGTTTAGAAAAACAAAATTTATAGTTTTATTTTTTTAATTAGCAATTAAATAAATTTCGGTATAATCCGAGGTTCAAAATTCGATGAAAAAGTGTTTAAACTAAACACTTCTCTTCTGTAAAAAATCCTTTTTAAAGGGAGCTTCTTAAACATGTCCACTTCAAAAGTTAGTGCTAAAGATATAAATAAACAAATTCAAGAGTTTTTTGAGTCTTACTCAAATTCATATACTACATTTGAAAAATTAATCGATATTTTTCAAAAACCACCTACATCTGCACACTCTAAAAAAATTGTAGAGTTAATGGAAAAATATAATGTAGAGTTAATTACCTCTTCAGAGGCTGCAAAAAAGCTAAACTTAAAAGAGCAAAGCGAATTTGAAAAGCAGAGAATGCAAAACATAGATGATGAGCTTGAAAAAGAGTTTGACCTCATGAAAGATAAAGAGCTTCTTGAATGGTCAAGAAGTGATAGTCCTGTTAGAATGTATCTAAGAGAGATGGGGCAAATTGAACTTCTTACAAAAGAAGAAGAGATAGAGCTATCAAAAGAGATAGAACTTGGCGAAGATATTATTTTAGATGCAATATGTTCTGTTCCATTTTTGATAGATTTTATTTTGGATTATAAAGATGCTTTAATAAATAGAGAAAGAAGAGTCAAAGAGCTATTTAAAAATTTTGACGATGAAGAAGAAGAGTCAGAAGATAGTGAAGAGGTTGAAGAGGTTGAAGACGAAGATAGCGAAAAAACTGAAGAAAAACCTAAAAAAGCATTGAGTGCTAAAGAACAAGCAAGAGTTCAAAAGGTTTTAGATAGTTTTAAAGCTTTGGAAAAAGCTAAAAAAGAGTGGGAAAAAAGTCAAGATATTGATATAGATATGTCTTCTAAAGATATAGATACAATAAATTTTATTTTAGGGCTTATATTTAAAAATAAGCTTTTAAAAGAGAGGTTGTTAGATTTAGGACCAACTAGTAAATTAATAACTGAACTTGTAAAATCGACAGAGACATCTTTAAAAAGTGATAATGAGTTTGAAAAAGAGTTAAAAAGATTGGAGTATAAACTTCCTCTATTTAATGACTTATTATTGGAAAATCATAAAAAAATATTAGATAATATTACAAATATGTCTAAAAATGATATAGCAGTGGCTGTTCCTGAAACAACAATGGTATCTACATATATGGAGATAAAAAAGCTGTTTCAAACAAAAGAGGCTAGTAAAACAGGTTTTGATTTAGAACCAGAAAAGTTAAAAGAGATAATAGAACAAATCAAACGGGGTAAAAAAATAGCCGATAGAGCAAAAACAAGAATGGCAAAATCAAACTTAAGACTTGTTGTATCTATCGCAAAACGATATACAAATAGAGGGTTACCATTTTTAGATTTAATTCAAGAGGGAAATATTGGTCTTATGAAAGCTGTTGATAAGTTTGAATATCAAAAAGGGTATAAATTTTCAACATATGCTACATGGTGGATTAGACAAGCAATTTCAAGAGCAATAGCAGACCAAGCAAGAACAATTAGAATTCCAATTCACATGATAGAGACTATAAATAGAATAAATAAGATAGTTAGAAAACATATCCAAGAAAGTGGTAAAGAGCCAGATATAGAGACAATAGCAGAAGAGGTTGGAATGCCTGTTGATAAGGTTAAAAATGTTATAAAAATAACAAAAGAGCCTATATCACTAGAAGCTCCAATAGGTAGTGATGATGATGGAAAATTTGGTGATTTTGTAGAAGATAAAAGTTCTATCGGACCTGTTGATAGTATATTAAAAGAGGATTTAAGAAAACAAATTGATGAAGTTTTAGAGCAGTTAAATGATAGAGAAAAAGCTGTTATTAGAATGAGATTTGGACTACTTGATGATGAGAGTGATAGAACTCTTGAAGAGATTGGAAAAGAGCTTAGTGTAACTAGAGAGAGAGTTAGACAAATTGAAAGTAGTGCAATTAAAAAACTCAAACATCCAAAAGTTGGAAGAAAACTTAAAAATTATATAGAAGATTAATCATGACATTTATTGAAAAATGGATAGAGTATGATTATAACCCTTTTATAATATTTGATAAAAATGGAAAAGTTGTCTCTCTTAATCAAGAAGCGCAATTTTTATTAGCAAAAATTAGTACGAAAGTGATATTTGAACTATCACTTTCATATGCTCCAAAAAATTATGGTTTTAATACAACATTTGTATCACTCTCATTTGATAGATTTAAATTTTTTGCTATAACTGTTGGATATGAGAGTGAAGAAGAGATTGGTATAAAGCTCTATAAAGAGCCTCTTGTTAGAATTCAAACATTAGAAAATGAAGATTTTCAAAGTGTAAATATTTATACAATATTAGACCTCTCAATTAGTACACACTCTATTGGTTCAAATATAGAGTATGCAAAAGAGTATGACCCAACACTTCCAGAAATACAGATAAATGTTGTAAATTTTACAAAACTTGTAAATAAAATGTTTCAATCTATAAATGCAAAAGACAAAATAGTTGTAAAACTATCTTTAAATATTGGTGAGTATATAAAAGTAGAAAATAAAAAATACTCTATTGTAAAAATAGAGCTTATTGGAGATAGTAGAGATAACTCAAAAGATTTTGAGATAAAAAAACTAGCCTACTCTACAAATGCCTCTATAGTATTTACAGAAAATAGAATAATTGTAGAACTGCCACTAATCAATTAGTTGTAGTTTTTACTTAACCATTTTATAGGTAGCGTCCAACAATCTATGTCAGCATTGAGTAAGTCCTGAAGTTGTATCATGAATTTAATGCATTATCTTAAGCTACCATCAAAATAGACAGCAAGTTGCGATATACTAAGAGAGCAATTTCTAATTGGCATAGTCCAGTTTTATTTGGCATTTAAAATTCTCATATAGAGTAACTTCAATAAACCCTCATCATTAGGAAAAGTTCCTTTTGTCTTAGTGAGAGTTCGAAATTGACGATGAACTGATTCAAAAAGATAAGTAGCAAAAGCTACTTATCCCAATAAATCAAAGCCCAATTAGTTAAGACTCTATTTTGCTCTTTATCTTTAAACTCATTTTCAAAATAATCTCTTAACTTCTTTTTTTCACTTAGGCTAAGTTCTCCCAAACTCCACTCCACTTTTTCGATAAAATCATCAGCATTAGAGCTTGAAAATCTACTATCTTCACTTGGCAAAAATTGAACTTTTGCATAAATTCCCATATTGTAGAGTATATTTAGAATGTATATATAATACCAAACCCAACTAAACAACCCATCTAACATTACCAACAATTAAACAAAATTATGAAACAATAACAACAACAATAACAACTAAG
>JACAEZ010000160.1 GCA_013388565.1 Campylobacterales bacterium
AGTGTATCGAGAGATTGTGTTGTGTTGATTGCAACTAACTGTATATCATCTCTTTGTGAGATTTGTTTTATGGCTGCATTTCCTATTCTGCCTGTGCCGTTTACTGCTGTTTTTATCATAAAAACTCCTTATAAATTTTAGTAAGTCGGAGTATATTAACACAACATAACTAAAACATTACACAAAATTTTGAAAGCTTCTTATACATTTTTCCTTTTCATTTTGATATATTGTTTCATAATATTCTTGATATTATTTTAGTTTTTTAGAATTTAATCTTATGAAATTTATGTCTAATTTTTTTTAAGTCATTATGATAGCTATTTGAAAATCTTTTTTGATTTTTTTTTGATATAATAAAAAAACTTCAAATAAAGGGTTATAAAATGAATAGACAAAAAATATTAGTTGCTACGGATTTATCTCAAAAAAGTGATTTAGCTGTTGAGAAGGCTATAGATTTATCTGTTAAATATGATAAATGGTTGGAAATTATCCATGCTGTTGATTATCCTATGTTTGAGATATGTTTTGGAGATATGTGTAAGATTAGAGATGAAAAAAGAAAGGCTCAGAGAAAAGAGAGTATCGAACATATAAATAGTAAAATTTTTGAAAAACTTCAACGAAAAAGTAAGAAAATGAATGTTGAGGTTGTAGTTGGGAGTGCTTCTAAAGTAATTGTTGAAGAGGCTGAAAAAAAAGAGGCTACTATTATTGTAATAGGAAATTTGGGTGAAAGACATGGCATTGAAGAGTTGGTTCTTGGTTCAACTGCTAAAAAAGTTATTTTAAATTCAAAAGTTCCTGTTTTGATAGTCAAAAATGGTGGTGAGTATAAAAATATTGCTGTTTTTACAGATTTTAGTGAAGGTTCTAAAAAAAATATTGATTATATAATTTCACTATTTCCAGATAGTACAATTACTTTAGTAAATATTATTGAAATTCCATCTAAATTTAGATTGAGTTTTTATGGATTGGATAACTTTGAAATAGATGATGTTAAACAAAATACAATACAAATGGCAAATTCAAATATGCAATCATTAATAGAAGAGTTTAAAGATAAAACTAATATAAAAGCTTTAGTCAAAGAGGGGCATTTTGGGGTTGATGAGATATTAGCGGTGTGTAAAGAGTTAAATTCTGATTTAGTTAGTTTTGATACTGATGGTAGCTGTTTATCGAGAGCATTTGACATCATGAGCGAAGTAACAAGTGATGTAATTGTATTTTACACAAACAATTAAGGCTAAACATGGGTATCAAAGGGTATGAAGATATAAATTTCTCTTTATGGTGCGATTTTGTGGAGAGGGATTTTTTAAAAAATGATTTTTTAAAATTGATTGAAAGCAAAATCATAAATGGAGCGACTAGCAATCCTGCTATTTTTAAAGATGCGATTTTAAAATCAACAGCTTATAAAGAGCAAATTGAAAGCCTTGAAGGTAAAAATTCAAAAGAGATTTATGAAAGCTTAGCGATTTTAGATATTCAAACATCTGCAAATGCTTTGCATGAACTATACAAATCAAATAATGATGGGTTTATATCAATAGAGGTTGACCCAAATCTATGTCATGACACAAAAGCTACTGTTGAAGAGGGTTTGAGACTTCATGAAATGATAGCTAAAGAGAATGTCATGATAAAAGTACCTGCGACAAATGCTGGATATGAAGCGATTACGGAGCTTACAAAAAGAGGAATATCAGTAAATGCTACTTTGATTTTTTCACCAAATCAAACTTTGAGATGTGTTGAAAGTTTTGATAAAGGTATCAAAAATGATAAAACAAAAGGTGTGATAAGCATTTTTGTAAGTAGATTTGATAGAAAACTTGACTCAAAATTGCCTCAAAATCTAAAAGGTAAAACTGGCATTTATAATGCTTCAAAATGTTACAATGAAATCATGAACTCAAATGTAAAAAACATAAAACCACTTTTTGCTAGTACTGGAGTTAAAGGTGATGATTTTAAATCCACATATTATATAGAAGAGCTTTTATATCCAAATGCGATAAATACGGCTCCACTAAATACAATAAATGAGTTTGCAAAACTCTCAAATGTCCCTTCAAGAGAAGCTTTAAGTAGTGAAGTGATAGAAGAGTTTTTTAATAATATTTCAAATTGTGGGATTGACATGAATGTAGTTTATGATGAACTGCTTCATGAAGGGCTTATTGCATTTGTGGATTCATTTAAAGAGTTGCTTGGAAGTTTTTAATGGCTGAAGTTAAAAGTTTTATTCCTATTTTAAAAAGCTATCTTAAAAAGATGATAGATTTGGGCGGGAGTGATTTGCATATCAAATCAAACTCAAATATCAGAAGTAGGATTAGAGGTGATATGGCAATCATTTCTAAAGATATTTTTCCAAAAAGTGCCGTTGAGATGTTGGCAAAAGAGATTTTAAAAGATGATTTTGAAAAATTTTTTACAAAAAAAGAGTATGATTATAGCTTTGTATTAGATGAAAATTATCGCTTTAGGCTAAATATGTTTTATCAAATCGATGGTATTTCAATGGTTTTTAGGGTTATTCCTACAAAAATATTGACTATTGATGAACTTCAACTACCAAATGCTATCAAAAAACTAACAACTGTTCATAGAGGTTTGGTGCTTGTAACTGGAGTGACGGGAAGTGGAAAATCAACAACATTAGCTTCCATGATAAACGAAATAAACGAAAACTATCCAAAACATATAATCACAATCGAAGACCCTGTAGAGTTTGTACATAAAGATAAAAAATCTCTAATAAATCAGCGAAGTATTGGCGAAAACTCTTTAAGCTTTGCAAATGCCCTAAAAGCTTCTCTTAGAGAAGACCCTGATATTATATTAGTCGGTGAGATGAGAGATTTGGAGACTATCGAGATAGCTCTTCATGCTGCTGAAACTGGACATCTTGTGTTTTCAACACTCCACACACTTGATACAAAAGAGACGATAAATAGAATTGTAAGCTCATTTCCACCGATTGAACAAAATAGAATTAGAATTACTTTAGCCTCTGTCATTCAAGGGGTTATCTCTCAACGGCTTGTAAAAACTGTTGATGGAAAACGAGCAGCCGCACTGGAAATACTTTTAAAAACTCCACGAATAGAGTCACTAATCGCTGAAAATAGAGATAGTGAAATCACCGATGCACTTTTAGAAGGACATCAAACATACGGCACTCAAACATTTGATTTAGCTTTGTATGAACTGTTTAAAAGTGGCAGAATTTCACTTCAAGAGGCATTAGCAAATGCGACAAGTGTAGATGATTTGAAACTGAAAGTTTCGATTTTAGATACAACAAAAAAAGATGATGATATAGATTTTGAACTAAAAGAGGCAAAATGAAAACTATAATTATTAGAGAAATAGCCCTATTTTTCGGGCTTTTATTGTTACTAGCAATTCTTATGCATGGAGCTGAATTGCCTCACAGATTTAGCTTAGCATTAGAAAATCCGTCCATTTTTATGCACCCATTTTATTGGACATTTGGGGTTTATGTCATAGTCATTTTATTTAGAGCTATCGTAAAATTTATAATCAAACTTAAAAATCGCTCAAAAAATAGGTAGATTTTGAAAAAAATAGCTATTTTTTTATTTTTTGTTTCATCAATTTTTGCAAAAGATGTGGTAGTAAAATCTGATTTTGAGGTATTTTTTCCACTTTTTGGCAAAATTGGTGAAGCCAATGCCTCTTTAAACATCAAAAATGAAAAATATTCGATAGAAATCGTCGCAAACTCTTTTGGGGTAGCAAAGTTTATGAGTTCAAATAAAAGTGAACTATATATCAGTCATGGATTTGTAGAAAATGGCTATTTAGTCCCAACATACTTTAAATCTCTCACAAAAAATAGCTATAAAAGCCGTACAAAAGAGTACTTTTTCAATCATGAAACAAAGAGTGTTTTGATGAAAAAAGATAGTTTTGAAGATGATGAAGAGAGATACTCTTTTGAAGAAAATTTATCATTTTATCCTAGAAATGATTTAACAACACTCTATTTTAATCTAAAAAACATGGTAAATCAAAATAATTTTTTGTATGACAAAATAAAAACAGCTGGAGCTGAAAAGAGCCAAGGCGATGTTGAAATATTTAAAATATCATTACAAGAGTTAGCTGATATAAATAAATTGTTTGAACAAAAAGATAATAGAGTGATAAAAGTGATTATAAATCAAAAAATTTTTGCAAGTGCAAAAGGCGAACTTTATTTGAATTTGGATAAAGATTATGTCTGCAAAGAGGCGATTTTGAAAGATGTCATTTTGTTTGGAGATATAAGGGCAAAGTTGGTTAATTTTACATTGAAGGAAAATAGATAATGCAACTATCAGTAAATATTCAAAATGATGTAGTAGCTTATAAAGTTTTGTGGTTTTTAGAACATTTAAAAGATGATGGGGTTAGTGTTGAAGTAAAAGATTGTTTAGATATTGAGGCAATTTTAAAAGATGAAGATGATTATAAATACTTTTTAGATACAAAAAAAAGAAGAGAAAATGGAGAAAAAACATACCTATTAGATGATGTGATAAAAGAGTTTAGATGATTATTGAAATTCAAGAGAGTGCTAAAAAAAGATTTAAAAAAGCTTGATAAACCAACAGCTTTAAAGATATTAGATGGCATTAAAATTTTAAAAGATTATCCATTAGTTTCAAATATTAAAAAGCTTAAAAATTTTTATCCACCTTTTAGATACAGAATAAATGATTATAGAGTTTTATTTGATATTGAAGATGATAGATTGATTATATTTAATATCAAACATAGAAAAGAGGCATATAAATAATTTTAAATGGCAAAATAATATTTTAAAATAATCAAACCCAAAAAGGACAACCCATGAAATTCCTAGACATAAAAACAGACTTCGCATTCAAAAAAGTATTTGGAAGCGAAAACTCAAAAGAGATACTAAAATCATTTCTAAATGCAATAATCTACAACGACAGAACACACAAAATAAAAGACCTAACAATAATAGACCCATACAATATACCAATGCTAAAAGGCATGAAAGACACATTCGTAGATGTAAAAGCCATACTAGACGATGATACAAAAGTAATCATAGAGATGCAAATACTAAATCATGAAGGATTTGAAAAAAAAGTACTATACAATGCCGCAAAAAACTACTCAATGCAACTAAACAAAACAGAAGAGTACTACCTACTAAATCCAGTAATAGCACTAAGCATAGTTGACTTTATAATGTTCGAAGAATTCAACAAAATAATAAGCAACTTCAAACTACTAGAAAAAAAAGAGTTCATAAACTACAACGACGATATAGAACTAATATTTGTAGAACTACCAAAATTCACAAAAGAACTTCAAGAACTAACAAACATACAAGAGCAATGGATATACTTTGTAAAAAATGCAGGAAGCCTAGAGTATATACCAAACAACATAGACGAAGAGATAAAAAAAGCCCTACAAAATGCAAACGAAGCTAGTATGTCTAAAGAAGAGCTAGAGACACAATACAAAAGAAAAGAGTTTATATCTATCCAAAAACTAGCTATCTCAAAAGCTGATAAAGAGGGGTTTAGTAAAGGGATGGCTAAAGGGTTGGAAGAGGGTAAAGCTGAAGGTTTGAAGGAAGGACTCAAAGAGGGTATGAAAGAGGGTATGAAAGAGGGTATGAAAGAGGGTGAAAGGCTAAAAGCTATTGAGATAGCTAAAAATTTACTTGATGTTTTAGATGTTGAGATGATAGCTTTAAAAACTGGTTTGAGTATTGATGAGATAAAAGCTATCAAAATATGATGTTGAAAAATAGATTTTAAAAAAAAGGTAAAAAATGAGTAGTGAAATTATTGCTATGATGATAGGGGTTTCTACATTTTTAGGGGCATTGGGGCTTATTGCTCTTCTTTGGGGGCTAAAAACTGGACAGTTTGATGACCAAAATAAGTTTATTGATGGTGCTAGATATGATGGTGAAGATGAACTTCGAGATGCTTACAACATGGAGCAAAAGAGAAAAGAGATGGAAGAGAAGAGAAAAGATAAAAAGGTGTTTCCAGCTGATTAAAATTTAAAAGGAG
>JACAEZ010000140.1 GCA_013388565.1 Campylobacterales bacterium
CTCGATGTCGGCTCATCGCATCCTGGGGCTGGAGCAGGTCCCAAGGGTATGGCTGTTCGCCATTTAAAGCGGTACGCGAGCTGGGTTCAGAACGTCGTGAGACAGTTCGGTCCCTATCTGCCGTGGGCGTAGGAAGAGTGAGGAGAGCTATCCCTAGTACGAGAGGACCGGGATGGACGTGCCACTAGTGTATCGGTTGTTCTGCCAAGGGCATCGCCGAGTAGCTACGCACGGATGTGATAACTGCTGAAAGCATCTAAGCAGGAAGCCAACTTCAAGATTACTCTTCCCTGAAGGTCGCAAGAAGACTACTTGCTTGATAGGCTGGGTGTATAAGCATAGTGATGTGTTTAGCTGACCAGTACTAATAGACCGTTCGGCTTTTAATTTGCTTTCTACTATCTTGGTATGTGTATTGTTTTTCGCTTTTGATGTTTGCTCTCTCACCTGAGAGTTAAGAGTATTTGGTTTAATTGGGAATAAAAAGTTGTTTATTATTTATAGCTAACTGTTTGGTTGTAAAAATTTTAATTCAAAAAAAGTTCTTGATTAGATTAATTAATGATTGTTTGTTGTCTTTATGGCATTGACTTTCTTTTAATACTTTTATCTCTCCGGTGGTTATTGAGAGAGGGTTACACCCAGCTCCATCCCGAACCTGGAAGTTAAGGCTCTCTTCGCTAATATTACTGCGGGTTGCACCCGTGGAAAGGTAGGCCTCTGCCGGAGGCTCTCTTCTTTTTATGTCTTTTGCTTTTTATTAATCCAATCGTTTTATCTTTCTGCTTTTATTAATCTGTTTGTCTGTTTTTTATTGTCTCTCGTTCTTTGAGCTTTACTGTCGCTTTTTTTGTTCCTCTTTGTTTTATGTTCTAGTTATTCTTAGCTTTGTATTATTTTTTTGCTTTATAGTTTATGCTTTTAAATAACTTATTTAAAATTACATACCATTAATTTATATTTATTTTAGAAAATTATGATATAATTTCGTCCTTTAAAAAAGGTGAGCGAAGAGGTTAAAATTATTTTAATTTGTTTGCTCTCCTTTAGACCTATGCAATGCTTTTTTTAGATAATACTTCAGGATGGGAACATAGCAGAGTGGCTTTAAATTGTGTGTGCCGTAGGTATCTGGAGGGGGGCTTGGATTTTCCCTCTTTACTTCTTAGTAACTTTTATCAATTATCTATCGGTAAAAAAAATTGATTATAATCACTTAATTTAAAATGTAATCTTTCTATACTGTTTGAAAATAATGAAAATAATTTTGGTTCTAACATCTCTTTTGTATATGGTAAAAAGTGTATAAAATTATCATATTTTTTAATCTCTCTTATAGGATTTTTTTCGCCAGTAACTATATTCATGTTTTTTGAAACGATGGTTGCTAAATTTCTAAAGTGTTCTATTAGTTGAATGTGTTTTTCACCATCTGGATTTAGGTCATATAGTGTTATCTCTTTATTAAGTTGAATTGACAAATCAAAGAATATTGGTGAGATTTTTTCAATATCAATAGAATCAGAAAGCATTACAATACAATCTTTTGCTTCATCTAAATTTTTTGTTCCAAGTTTTAATATTGGTTTTTTTATTTCATATAATGTATGCTGTAAATATTTATTGTTAAAAAATTCATGACTTACAATAACAAGACCAATTGATAAATCTTTTACATCTTTTGCAAAAATATCCGCTTTTTTACTATCTTTATACTCTATTGTTATCTCTATATCTTTTGAATCAATAGTTTTTATATAGTTTAATAACTCTATATTTGCTGGATTGATTATTTTGATGTATAACATGCTATCTCTTATTTTTCTATGAGTATATAAAGCATTAGATAGAATGTGTCTAATAGAATCTTCATTTTGATACTTCATGTCTATTAGTAGGTAGCTGTTTTGACCAAATGGTGCAGGAAATTGACCAGACTCTTTTTTTATAGCTTTGTATATATTTTTTAGAATAGATGGTTTTCCTATTATAAGCAAAGCATCATTTGGAAGTATAATGCTATTTTCTTGTGCTAATACTAAATTATTATTTCTGTAAATAGCTGCTATTTTCCACTGTTTTTGTTCTATACTACCAATATGTCTATATAAAAAGCTACTTCCAAATGGAACAGAAACTTCCATGATTTCACCAATTCCAAGTCCTATATTTTGAGCTATTACAGGAATATTTGGTAAATTATCTAATAATTTGTTTGCTATTAACTCATTTGAATTTACTAAAATAAGATTTTTATCATCAAAACTCAAACCCCATCTATCATAAAATATTACAGATATATATTTTTTGATATTTCTTATATTTTTATATACAAGTTCACTATCTGTTTTATTTGACATGACAATAAATACTTGTGAAATATCTTTTTTTATAATTTCACTTACTTTAACAAAGCTTGTCGCATCAAATGAGTAAAATGTAAATCCACTGATTTTTCTATTTTGAAGTAGATTATTATCTGTCGTTATTACGATATATTCATTATCTTTTGTATAGCTATTTACAACTCTATCTAAAAAATGTTTTGCTACAATTCCGCTTAATATAAGTAATATTTTCTTCATGAAACTCCAAAATTTTTGAATGAAAGATTATACAAAAAAAGGAATAAGATGACCTTTACATTAGAAAATCAAGACAATAATGCAAGAGCTTGTACAATTACTACTACATCAAGCACAATACAAACTCCGATATTTATGCCAGTTGGGACACAAGCTACTGTTAAAGGTTTAGATTACATTGATTTAACAGAGATTTTAGATACAAAGATTATTTTAGGAAATACATATCATCTATATTTAAGACCAACAGATGAAGTTGTTGCAAAATTTGGTGGATTACATAAATTTACAAAATATCCAAACAGTTTTTTGACAGATAGTGGCGGATTTCAAGCATTTAGTTTAAGTGATATTTCAAAAGCTGATGAGTTTGGAATAAAGTTTAAAAGCCATATAGACGGTTCAATGCACTACTTTACTCCTAAAAAAGTGTTGGATATTCAATATAATTTAAATAGTGACATCATGATGGTATTAGATGATTTAGTAGCACTTCCAGCAACTAAAAATAGAGTTGCTACATCAATAGAGCGAACTACAAAATGGGCAAAAGAGTCAATAGCATATCATGAAG
>JACAEZ010000115.1 GCA_013388565.1 Campylobacterales bacterium
CCCTCTTAGAGAAGGTGATTTAGGTGAAAAAGCAATTCCTCCTCTTATGGGAGTTTATATTGATAAAGTTGTTAGAGATGATAGTAAACCGAACATGAAATATGACCCAACACATCCAGATGCAAATGCAAATGGGTATGTTGCATATCCAAATATTAATCCAGTTGTAGAAATGGCCGATTTAATAGAAGCAACAAGAGCATATCAAGCGAATGTGTCAGCTTTTCAAAGTGTTAAAACAATAGCAAATAGTGCTATAGATATATTAAAGTCTTAAAAGGTTAGGTTATGACCGATATTAAAATTGATAATAGGTTTAATGTCAATCAAAGCAATATTTCACAAAATCAAGCAACATCGAAAGATGGTAGAAGCTTTTCAGATTTTTTAAATGACTCTATCAAAGAGGTAAATGATTTACAAAATAAAAAAGATGAAGCGATGGCTGATATGGCAACAGGTCAAGTGAAAGATTTACATCAAGCTGCTATTGCCATAAATAAAGCAGAAACAAGCATGAAACTTATGCTTGAGGTTAGAAATAAAGCTATAAGTGCTTACAAAGAGATATTAAGAACTCAAATTTAGTTCTCTTTAGTTTTTTAAATGAATGAAACAAATATTAAGAGTTATGAGCCCCAAAATAATGTAAATAAGATAGCAGTAGTATTTGTATTTATCTTAATTGGTTTTTTAATATTTATCTCTGCTATCTCTTATACAACTACATCAGATAGAAAACTCCCATCAACACACACAAAAAAAGTAGATGTAGCACAAAGAGGCTCTATTTTAAGTTATGATAATTTTACTTTAAGTTCTAGTCAAAAACTTTACAAAGCTTCAATTCATACAAAAACAATAGACCCTGATAAAAAGGAGCTATTTATAAACCTTTTTTCAATCTATTCTGGCATTGATAAAGATGAAATTAGAGGGAAAATAAACTCTGCTAATGGTTTTGTAGTACTTTCTCAAGAGTTAGATGCAAAAAAGGCAAAGATATTAAAAGAGCTTTCATATAAATTGTATGCACATAAAGTATTTGTTCCATATGAAGATACTAAAAATGGTAGAGTTATTACATATGGACTCTCTATCGCTGAAAGTGGTGAACAAAGAACATTTTTACATGATGATTTATTAACCCCTTTAATAGGTTATGTAAATAAAATTCAAAAAGATAGAATAGACTCTATTGTCGGTGTAAAGGGTATTGAGAAATATTATAATGATAAATTAGAACCGTTTCAAGATGAGTATATTCATGCATCTAGAGATGTTGGCTCAACACCTATTTTAAATAAAGATGCCATTATAAAAGACAAAGTTGATGGATTAGATGTTTATTTAAATATCTCTTTAAAACTGCAAAAATATATAGAAACAATTTTAAATAGATATAAAGAGGAACTCGAAGCAAAAGAGGTACTTGTATGTGTGATAGAATCAAATAGTGGAAAAGTTTTATCAATGGCCACTTCAAATAGATATAACCCAAATAGTATAAAAAAAGATGACTATCCAAATTTGAATGTAAAAGCTATTGAATATCCATTTGAACCGGGGTCTGTATTGAAACCAGTTATATTTTCCATACTGCTTGACAAAAATCTAATAAAGCCTCATGAACTAGTGAATGGTTATGGTGGAAAGTATAAACTGAAAAATAAAATTATTACAGATGAACATAAATTTGATTGGATGAGTGCAGAAGATGTAATAATCCACTCTAGTAATATTGGTATGGCTCAAATTTCACAAAGACTTCATGAAGCTGATTATTACCAAAAATTATTGGATTTTGGATTTTCAAAACCTACAGGAATAGATGTAGCTTATGAAAAAGGTGGAGTTTTACCTACAATTACACAATTAAGAGATGAGATATATAAAGCAACAGTTAGTTATGGATATGGATTAAAAGCAACATTTATGCAGGTTTTAATGGCTTATAATGTATTTAATAATGATGGTCTTATTGTTGTACCTAAAGTTGTGAATAAGTTAAAATATAAAGATATGAGAACATATCCAGTTAAAACAGAGACAAAAGAGAGAATAATAGATATAACAACTGCTAGAAAAATGCTTCAAATATTCAAAAAAACTGTTGAAAAAGGAACAGGTGTTGCTACTAATATTCCAGGACTTTTTATAGGTGGAAAAACAGGAACAGCACATATTGCAGTTGGTGGAAAATATGAAAATATTTATAACAGCTCATTTTTTGGATTTGCTAATGATGATAAGCATAGATATACAATAGGAGTTACTGTTTTTGAACCGCAAGGTAAATATTTTGCTTCACAAACAGCAGTGCCAGTTTTTAGAGATATTGTGCTTAAAATGATAGAACTTGGCTATTTGAAACAAAATATCAAAGAATAGACTAATTTCATAATTTTAAGTTAGATTTAGGTAATATTGTAAATAAAAAGAGTAAGGGGTAGCTCATGGAATGCCAGTTTCCTACAATAAATAGTGACGATAATCAAATAAAAGAGCTTTTTAAAAACATTAAAAATATTGCCATAGTGGGACTATCACCAGATGATTCAAAAGATAGTAATAAAGTTGCGCAATATTTAAAAGGACAAGGGTATAAAATTATTCCAATTTATCCAAAAGAAGAGTATATTTTAGGTGAAAAAGTGTATAGAAGTTTAAGTGAAGTAGATGAAAAAATAGATTTAGTAGATGTATTTAGAAAACCAGATTCTGTTTGTGAAATAGTAGATGAGATATTAAAAAGAGATGATATAAAAGCTTTATGGCTTCAAATAGGAGTTGTAAATAATGAACAAGCACAAAGAGCTAAAGATAGTGGATTAATGGTAGTTCAAAGCAGATGTACAATGATAGAACATAAAAAGCTATTTGGTTTAGTATGATAAATTTAACTGATATATTAAACTCTCATGAAAGATTAAAACAGGTCGTTTTAAAGACTCCATTGGCATTAGCTCCTAAACTTAGTAAAAAAGTTGATGGGAATGTATATTTAAAAAAAGAGAACCTTCAATTAACAGGTTCATTTAAACTAAGAGGTGCTTTTAGCAAAATATCTAATCTAACAGATGAAGAGCTTAAAAAAGGTGTAATTGCAGCAAGTGCTGGTAATCATGCACAAGGTGTTGCCTTTTCTGCCTCTTTTTACAAAACCCCTTCTATTATTGTCATGCCAGAAAATACTCCACTTACTAAAGTAAAAGGTGCTAGAGATTTAGGTTCAACTGTTATTTTAAAAGGAAATAACTATGATGAAGCCTATGCTTATGCAAAACAGTATTCAATTGAAAAAGATATAACATTTGTACATCCATTTAGTGATTATCATGTAATGGCTGGTCAAGGTACAATTGCACTAGAGATACTTCAAGAGTTAGATACTATTGACCAAATAGTCGTACCAATTGGAGGTGGTGGGCTTATTTGTGGGATTGCTTCATATATCAAGCAAGTTAAGCCATCTATAAAAGTGATTGGAGTTACCGCTGTTGGTGCTCCTGCTATGAACCAATCATTTAAAAACAAAAAACCAATAGATACATTAAGTGTAAGAACAATAGCAGATGGAATTGCAGTTCGCGATACTTCGCCAATTACATTAGATATTATATTAAGTAGTGTAGATGAGATAGTAGAAGTTGAAGATGAAGAGATAGCAAATGCGATTTTATTTCTACTTGAAAACCAAAAACTTGTAGTTGAAGGTGCTGGGGCTGTTGGTGTTGCTGCCTTGCTTCATGAAAAGATAGATGCTATTGGTAAAAATACAGTAGCACTCTTAAGTGGTGGAAATATAGATGTTACAATGCTCTCTGTAATCATAGAAAAAGGTCTTTTAAAATCATATAGAAAGATGAAACTTAGTGTAACATTGATAGATAAACCAGGAAGTTTAATGCACTTAACTGAAATTTTTAGAGAGCTTAGTGCAAATATTGTACAAATTGGCTACGATAGAACCTCTGTAAATCTCTCTTTTGGAGATGCAAATATAACTATAGCTATCGAAACAAAGGGTAAAGAACATCAAGAAGAGATAAAAGATAGATTGAAAAAAAATGGTTTTGCCTATGAAGTGTTATATTAGTTTAAAAATTTGGGGGGTGTAAATCTTGAAGGCAGTAAAGGTAATAGACCTCAAAAACCCTATAGTAAAAATAGAGATAAATAGTAATGAAAACTCAATTGGTATAGCTGATGAGAGTGGTTCGTTTAGAGAAATAGATGTAAATGAATTTAAATTAGTTAGTGGATTTAAAATAAATTTAGAAAAGCCATTGAGAACATTTTCAAATAGTGTAGCTATATCAAACTCTCTAAGATTTATAGCAATTTGTTTAGCTGATAAAAATGAAGTTGGTGTTTGGGGATTTAAAAATAAAAAATTGCTTAGAATTTTTAAAAGACATTCAGGTGAAGTAGAGAGTGTACAGATAGATAACAAAGACCACTATATAGCAACTGGTGGAACTGATGGAAAAGTTTTTTTATGGAATGTAAAAACTGGAAGATTGGCATCATCGTTAGCACCTCATGCAGATTATGTAACAGCTATTTCATTTAGTGAAAACTCTATGTGGATAGCTACTGGTAGTTATGATAAATCTTTGAATATAACAAATATAGCAAATTTAAATAAAGTTAGTAAATTAAGAGGTCACTCTGGAGCAATAACATCAATAAAATTTTTGAAAAATTTAAAACTTGTAAGTGGTGATAAAAATGGAGAGGTTATTATATGGGATTATAGTGTAAATAAATTAATTAAAAAAATGCCAAAAATGTTAGATGTTGTTACATCGTTTTGTGTAACAAATGACCAAAAGTATCTATTTGCATCGTCAAAAAATGGTTATATTGCTTTATATAATTTAGAGAGCGGTGAAAGATTAAATGATACTTTTATAAAACACAGTTCAGCAGTTACATCTATGCAATTTTTAAGTTCAAAAAATATGCTTGTCATGGGAAGAATGGATGGTTTTTTACTATTTTATGATTTAAACAAAGAACAAACTGAATTAAATCATGCAATAAAAGATAAGCTTTACTCAAAAGCTTATGAACTTGTAGAAAAAAATCCAATGTTACTGGATACAAAAGAGTATAAATTACTTGAAGCAACATGGCATAGTGATTTAAAACAAGCAGAAGCTCTATTGGAAACTGGTGAAAGGGATAGTGTCTCAAAATTATTAAAACCTTACATGGATATTACGCTAAAACGGGCATTTATCCAAAAATTATTAAGAGAGTTTAAAGAGTTTGAAAAGTTCAAGTTTTTAGTAGAAAGCAGAAAGTTTCCACTTGCATACTCAATGGCAAACCTATATACATCTTTTAGACAAACATCAGTATTCATGAAGATGGAAGGTTATTGGAGGACATATTTCAATAAAGCAAAAGATATTATGTTTAAAAAAGGTGCAGAAGAGGATATGAAAAGCCTACTGGCACCATTTAGGGGAATACCAGAAAAAACAGCTCTCATTCAATCACTATTTCAAGAGAGAGAAACATACAATCTATTCATGCTAAGACTTGGTAAAAAAGATTTTAAAAATATATTTTTAATGGCAAAACAGTTTCCATTTATTCAAGAGCTTGATGAGTATAATAAAATTCAAACATTTGCTGATAATTTAATGCAAAAATGTGAACAAGCACTTAAAGAGGGGCGTTATAATGAAGCAGTTAGAAATGTTCAAATATTAACAGATTTTCCTGATTTTGAAGAAAGAGCTAAAAATGTTATAAAACTTAGTAATTTATATGCAAACTTGATGAATGAGTATGCAAATAAAAGATATTTAAAAGTGTATCAAATGGTTGATGAATACCCATTTTTAGAAGAGACACTGTTATATAACGAACTTGAAAGTAGTTGGTTTAGCATAATAGATGAGATAGAAAAAATGGTTGCAATTGGCGATGTTGAGGCTATAAAACAGCGAACTGATAACTATTCGAAAGTAAAAAGTAAAATACCAAAAATTGTTCAAACAATAAGGTCTGCACATTTTGTACAAATAGAAGATGCTATAAAAACAAAAAATTTACCAGTACAAAATATACTTAGTGCACTGCAACGATATGTTGAAATATATGGATACGATGATGATTTAACATACCTTGTAGAGATAGCAAAATCAAAATATAACATGCCAATAGAGTTGGGTCTTTTACAAGATGGTGATATTTCAAAAATTTTTGGTGTAAAAGAGTTGCCAAATAATATATTTCCTCAATGATTAAATTAAAAGATTTAGATGTTTCACTCTTACCACAAGAAAAGCTTTTAACAAAAGGTGTAGCACTCTTAAGTGACCAAGAGTTAATGGCTATCATTCTTAGAAGTGGTATAAAAAATAAAAATATTTTAGAGCTTTCAAAAGAGGTTTTGAACCTATTGAAAGATGATTTTGAACATATCTCTATAGAAAAGCTTACAAATATAGATGGAATAGGCACTGTTAAAGCCTGTCAAATTATAGTAAGTATAGAGCTTAGCAAAAGATATTTAGGGAATTTAGATAAAAAATTAATAGTATCAGCTGAACAAATAGTCTATATACTTAACTATTTAAAACATGAAAAAAGTGAAAATATAGTTATTGTTACTTTAGATAACCATTCAAAATTAATAAAAGTAAATCATATTTCAAAAGGTGGTTTTGACTACTCTTTACAACACCAAAAGATATTTTTAAAGTAGCTTTTACAGATTTAGCAACATCAATATACATAGTACATAACCATCCAAGCGGTGAATTAAATCCAAGCAAAGCAGATATAGAACTTACAAAAAAGTTGATAGAAATATCAAAAATATTAGAAATTAGAGTAAATGACCACATAATTATCTCAAAAAAAGGGTATTTTTCATTTTTAGAAAATAATTTGATGTAAAAATTAATTGTTTTTTAGATAAAATCTAAAGCGATATGTGTCCATAGCTCAGCTGGATAGAGCAACAAGTTGCGGTCTTGTAGGTCGGGGGTTCAAATCCCTCTGGGCATACCAGTAAATTAATGCTTTAAAACCTCAATATTATAGGTGTTTGATGAGGTTTTTAAGGTTTGATTTTTAAAATTTTACCCGACCTTTTTATAGTTTTTAACTATTTTTAGTGCTTCTTTGGTGGAAGATTTAACCCAAATTTTGCAATAGAATTCATCAAATTAGAACCAGTTATTAGGGTATTGGAATTTTGCCAAATGTTTTGAATTGCCTTTTTGGTAGTCCTACAAAATTTATCAAAATTTTATTACTAAAGCTAGGCACTACTTTAATAAACTCCATTGCAAAAATTTGGTTTAAGAGAGGTCTATCAAATTTACATTAAACTTCTAACACCCTCTTAAAAAAATTTAAGTTTTATCTATAACTGTTTATCAAACCAATCTGCGATTTTAGACCTGATAGTGTGTCTTAGTTGAATTCCTGCTATGAAATTATCATCTTTTGCTTTTTTAAGCATCAAAGATAGTGCATTTCTTGTTTTAAATAGGTATGGGTGGTCTATTTGATTTATATCTCCTGTTATTAAAAGTCTTGTTCCTTCGCCTATTCTAGTTCCGATTAATTTTAGTGTAGATGTTGTCATGTTTTGAGATTCGTCTATTATTACAAATTTTCTACTAATTGTTGTACCTCTTAGATGTGCTATGTCTATTGTTTCGATGTTATATTTTTGCATAAAATTTTCAGTTGCACTCTGTTTTAACATATTATTTTCAATGCCTATATTTTCCAATTTTAATTTTGTTATATTTTTTGTCATGTTCTCTATTGTAAAATTTATTGCATTATATAAAGGGTACATGAAGTATCCCAATTTTTGTTTTTCATCCCCTTTTCTAAAGCCCAAAGATGAGTATCTATCTTCGACAGCAACAGTGTTTCTAGCATAAATTATCCCATCAATTAAACCATCTTTAAATAGTTTTAATCCCGCTTGAAGTGCAATTAATGTCTTTCCAGAGCCTGTTGAACCACCAGCTACAGTTATATAATTATCTAATCTCGTCATCATTAAAAAATAAAATTTTTGCTCTATATTCATAGGTTTTACAAGTTCATTATCAAAATTTTCACCAAAATCTTTATCAAAATCTATCAGTTCTAACTTTTTATTTATATAAAAAGCATATTTTTTTACTCCGCTTTCATATGTTTGATTATTGTCTTCAATAATCTCATTTAATTGAAATTGTTCATAATTTGAAAAATTTTCATTTTCTAACACAATATCTTCAATATTTTTGTATGTTATTTCATGAAAAAACTCTATCTCATTTGCATTTTCAACTTGATAGTTTTTTAAAGAGTCTGCATTTAATCCTTGGATTTGTGCTGATATTTTAAATGAAATATCATTTGTTAGCAGTTTTAAATTATAATCATTTGTTATTTCTGCAATTTTTGCATCGTTTAATCCATGATTTTGATGAAAACTCTTCTCTGCTCTATACTCTTCTCTGTAAACAACATAAATAGGCACACTTTCAAAATCATCACTACTTTTTGTAGAAAAATCTGCAAAAAGCAGATAGTATTTATCATTTTCGATATTTTTAAATTTTAACACCTCTGGCAACTCATCTATAGAGATTGTTTTTCCTCTATTGTTGTCTGTTATTCTAAAAAACTCTCTTGCTTGAAAACCAACTTCACTAAAAGCATCATCTTTTTTGTTGTTTAACTCCGCCAAAACAATATTTGAAATAAATATATAGTTTTGCCCATTATCATAAATTCTCAATATATTTTTTGTATCATCTAAGATTATAG
Organism: Campylobacterales bacterium; assembly: GCA_013388565.1. GTDB lineage: Bacteria > Campylobacterota > Campylobacteria > Campylobacterales > JACAEZ01 > JACAEZ01. Next base: position 8,806 of record JACAEZ010000115.1, read on the forward strand.
ATGTATCTAGCATATATGCTTTATGTTTAATATTTGTCATGAGAACTCTCCTTTTTATTGATTGAATAGTTTTAAAATATCTTTGATAGGCTGTTTTAACTCTTCTTTTACATTTTTATCAATCACCTTTTCTATCTCTTTTGTAGCTTTTTCTTTTAAAGCTTCATTTGCATTGATAGAAACTTTTGGATTTTTGACATCACCTTTTACTAAAGCATATAGAGTTCTATCTTTGTAACTTAAAGCTATGTTAGACTCTAAATATTTAGAGGATAGATTAAACTTTGTATCTTTTGAATATATTTGACTATTTTGACTTGTTAGATTAATATCTGTTAATGTTTCAAATTTATCTATTTTTGTATTTAGTGATATTTTATTGAAAATCTCTTTTTCTAAATCTATATTTGCTAATGTTTTCAAAAGTGTTGTTAGTTGATTTGGCTCTATTTTGCCACTATTTGAGTAAAGTTTGACTTCACCTAAAGAGTTTACTAAATTATAATTTACAACCCCATCAAATGTTGCTTTTAAGATATTTGGATAGTTTAATGCTTTGAATAGTTCATCTAAAATAATTGAGTTTAAATTGCAATCTATTAAGGAGTTATCTAAATTAAATTTCACATCTCCGCCGAAAATATCGCTTTTTGCTTTTATTTTTAATGTTTGGCTATTTTCCAATTCACCAACTATTTTAATCGGAGTGTCTATTTTCATGTTAAGTAGTTTTTCAAATGATTTTAGATTTTCAATGTCTATTAAAAAATCAGATTTTAAAGATTGTTCTGTTAGATTATAACTCATTTGATTAGCATTAATATTTAATATATTGCTATTTATTTCAATAATTGAGATAATAATATCCTTCATGAAGCTACTTTTTAACTCTATATTATAATGTTCATTTGGTAATTCTACATCTAAAAGTTGTTTTAACATACTATTGTCAAAAGATAGATTTGAGATTAAAATATTTGAAACACCGTCTAATTTATTTTTGAGAGAGTTTTTAAGTGCAATTTCACCATTAATTTTACCATTTGATATATAGTTGATACCAGCTACAAATAGGAGTTTTTGAATATCTACATTCTCAAATTTTGAGTGAATTGATACTTTTGTTGGCTCTTTTATATCATCAATAAAGCTTTCAAATAAGCTTTTTCCACCAAATGAATTTGTATTACATGAAAACTCTAACTCATCTTTTTTCAGATTGATAACTCCATTGGCTTTTAAATTTCCATGAAGATTAATATCCATAAATGCTTTTAAATATGCCAAATTTTCGATATATGTATCGTAAGTCAAATTTAGCAATTGTTTTTCAATATTTAGTGAAATATCATTAGAATTAAACTCAATTAATTTAGAGTTAAATCCCAATTTTGAACTTATAGTATCTTTATTTAAGATTGAATTGCTATTTAGTGTAAATGAAACATCATCTTTTATGGATATATTAAACTCTTTTAATAAATTGGAAGCGATGAAATATCCATTTTTAATATCTAAATCAACTACACCATCTAAATTTTTTATATCTGCATTTTTAATAACCCCTTTTGAGTTAAAACTTCCTGTTAAAAAATTTGATTTATCGAGCATATAAAGTAACTTTTCTATCTTTGCATCTTTTATATCAAACAAAATTTCAGATATTTCAAAATTGTTCAAACCAATATCAATGGTTGTATTTGAACCAAAAATATCACTTAAAGCATTTAGTTTCATATTCTCTTTATTTCCAGCCAAACTTCCATGAGCCTTTAAATTTCCATTTAATTTTTGAGTTGTTAAATGTTGCAGTTTTGATAAATCTTCTATATCAAGATTAAATTTTCCATCTATTGATAAGTTGAAAATTGAGTATGTTGAATTTATATCTATTTTTGAGTTATTGTCAATAACTATAGACATTTCAATATTGTTCATATTCATGATAAATTTTTCCAATTTTATATCACTGTTTGCAGATGTTATTTTTGATTGAATAAGCGAAGCAACTACGGAATTTCCAAAAGTTGTAAAAAGCAGTATGTATAAAAGTATAAAAATGGTACTAAAAACGGCTAATAAAAGTATTGCAAATCTTTTCATGAGACCCCTTTTATATGGAATATAAGTATAATATCATATAATTTTACTCTTAATTACTATTTAAAGGGTTATTCATGAAGAAGTTATGGTTAAGTATTTCTGTTTCTGCTATGTTAGTATCTTCAGCGGTTGCAACGGACATGATGATTTCTCCAGTTGTTACAAAAAATGTTACAAAAGATTCTAGTCAATTAGATGACTATTTTACATATGGTGCAAAAGTTAGCAAAAAAGTTACAAACAGTGTGTATGCACAATTTGGATATGAGTATGCTAAAGATGTAGATATTAAAAATACAACTAAAGAGACAGACTTAAACAGATTTATTGTAAATGGTGTTTATGAGTTTGGTGGTGAAAAAGTTGTACCTTATCTGTTTGCTGGTGGTGGTTATGAAACAGTAAATAACTCTACAAACTTAATCGACGACCAAGCTGTTTTAAATGCAGGTGTTGGTTTGAGATATGCAGTAAATGAGAGTTTAGATGTCTTAACAGAGGGTAGATATTTAAGAAAAGTTGAGAGCGAAGATAACGATTTAGGTGTTACATTAGGTATTAATTTTAAATTTAATGAACCAAAAAAAGAGGTTGTGCCTGAAGTGAAAAAAGAGGCTCCAAAAGTTGTAGAAAAACCAAAAGAGGTAAAAGTAGAATTGCCTAAAGATAGCGATTTTGACACTGTTGTGGACACTGTTGATAATTGTCCAGCTACTCCAAAAGGGTTGAAAGTTGACAAAAAAGGGTGTGCATTAAACTATAATTTTTATGTAAATTTTGACTTTGATAAAGCTGATATAAAAGCACAATACTATCCAAAAGTTAAAGAGTTTGCAGAAATCATGAAAAACAATCCTGCATTAAAAGCTACAATTGAAGGTCATACAGATGCTCAAGGAAGTGATGCTTACAATCAAAAACTATCTCAAAAAAGAGCTGATTCTGTTATGAATGCTTTAATTAAAGAAGGAATTGCAAAAGATAGATTAAAAGCTGTTGGATATGGTAAAACAAAACCAGTAGCAGATAATGCAACAAGTGAAGGCAGATACCAAAATAGAAGAGTTGAAGCTAACACAAATATTAAATAGTCTCTTTTTTCTTCAAAAACTTTCATATCTAAAAATTGGAGTGTCTTTATGACACTCCAAAACAAAAGGTTTTAATCATGACAAAAAAAATTTTTTTATGTGCAATATGTAATATCTCAAGTGGCAGTTGTCAAGAAGATTGTAAATTTTGTACTCAAAGTATTAAACATGGTGCTAAAATAGATAGATTTTATAAAAAAGAGCTAAATACAATTCTTCATGAAGCAAAACAAGCTAAACAAAACGGAGCTTTAGGCTTTTGCTTGGTAACAGCAGGAAAAGGATTAGATGATAAAAAAATTGATTTTGTATGTTCAATTGCAAAAGAGATAAAAAAAGAGCTTGATTTTAACCTAATAGCTTGTAATGGAACTGCAACAAAAGAACAGTTAATAGAGCTAAAAAAAGCTGGAATTGATAGCTATAATCACAATCTCGAAACAAGCAAAGAGTTTTATAATAATATTTGTACAACACACTCTTGGGAAGAGCGATTTGAAACATGTTTAAATGTAAAAGAGGCAGGGCTTAGCCTTTGTAGTGGTGGAATATTTGGGCTTGGCGAGAGTATAGAAGATAGAGTTAGTTTAGTTAATTCACTCAAAGAGTTAAAACCAACTTCTGTGCCAATCAATTTTTTTCACCCAAACAGCTCATTACCTCTAAAAAATGAAACTCTTTCACCCAAAGAGGCTACTAGTATTATAAGATTATTTAGACAAGAGTTGCCAGAAGTGATGTTAATGGTAGCTGGTGGTAGAGATATAGTATTTAAAGATAACCAAAAACAGATATTTGAAGAAAATATAAATGCAATAGTAATAGGAAATTATTTAACAACACAAGGAAACACTCCTGCAAAGGATTTAGAGATGTTAAATAGTTTTGGAATTGAAGTTGCTACAAATTGTCATGAATAAGTTTTTTAAAAAAATTTAAAAAACTATTGACTTTATCAATTTTTTTTAGTAAAATTCCGACTCAAAAATGAGGCGGGGCGTAGCGCAGTCTGGTTAGCGCACCTGGTTTGGGACCAGGGGGTCGAAGGTTCGAATCCTTTCGCCCCGACCATTATTTGATGGTGGGTGTAGCTCAGTTGGTTAGAGCATCAGGTTGTGGCTCTGAGG
>JACAEZ010000161.1 GCA_013388565.1 Campylobacterales bacterium
AACAAGAGGTGTGCAGTGTCAAATAAATTTACAATTTTGATAGTTGATGATGAGTCTATAAATATATCTATATTAGCTGAAATTTTGAACTCAAAATATTTAATAAAAGTGGCTACAAATGGTAAAAGTGCATTAAATGTATTGGCTACACAAGAAGTTGATTTAATTCTTTTAGATATTGTTATGCCTGATATGGATGGTTATGAAGTTGCAAAACATTTTAAAAATGATAGTACTATTTGTGATATTCCATTTATATTTTTAAGTGCAAAAAGTGATAGTGAGAGTGTTATAAAAGGGAAAATTAATGGTTAAAAATTTATTTATATTAATAGTTTTATTTGCATTATCACTGAATGCAAAAGAGATTTATGCTACTTTTGATGTTGAGGCTATCAAAAAATCGGAGCTTTCATTGTCTGTTGCTGGTGTTGTCTCTAAAATATATGTTGATATTGGAGATGTTGTAAAAAAAGGTGATTTACTTTTAGAGCTTGAAAATAGTGATTTTAAGGCTGATATTTTAGTAAAAAAATCTCAAGTTGAGTTAGCTCAAACGGCACTTGATTATGCCATGAAAAGTTTTTCAAGATATGACAAAGTAAAAGATATTATAGATAAAGAACATTTTGATAAATTTGAAGCTGATAAAAATATAAAAACAAAAGAACTTTTAAAAGCTAAAAATGAACTGTTATTAAAAGAGGCTATGTTTGAAAAAACAAAACTGTATGCACCTTATAATGGGGTTATTACAAATAGATATGTGGAGCTTGGTGATGGTGTAAATGGTGCTATGAGTAAGCTTTTTTTTATGGAAGATAATAGTGAAGTAAAACTTATTTTATCATTTGATGAAAAATATTGGAAAGATGTTAAAAAAGGAGTGTTGTTTAAGTTTAAAGTTGATGGTGATGATACACTTCATGAAGGTTACATTTCAAAGATTTATCCAACTATCCAAAATAGCAATAGAAAAATGAAAGCAGAGGTTATAACTAAGGGTATTTTAAGTGGTCTTTTTGGAGATGGTACTATTGTGGTGGATAAATAGATGTATAAATTAGCAATTAACAGACCAATTACAACATTGATGGGGGTGATGGTTTTTATTGTTTTTGGACTTATATCATTTAAAACAATGCCTGTAAATCTATTTCCAAATGTTGATTTTCCAATTGTTACAATTCAAACAGCATATTTTGGAGCAGATGCAAAAACTGTTGAGTCAAAAGTCACAGAGGTTATAGAAGAGGCAGTTTCTGGTATTGATGGTATAGATAAATTAATCTCTACTAGCTATGATGGACTTAGTGTTGTAACTATTCAATTTGAACTAAGCCGTGATATTGTTGAGTGTGCAAATGATGTTAGAGATAAAATTGGTGCGGTTTCTTTAAATAGTGAAATAGAAAAGCCTATTGTAAAAAAGTTTAGTGCAAGTGCTGGAAGTGTTATAAATTTATTTATAACATCAAAAAATGGCGATACAAAATCGCTCATGAAACTAGCTGATGAAAAGATAAAACCTCAACTTCAAAGAGTTCAGGGTGTTGGTGAGGTAAATATAATTGGATTTAGAGATAGAGAGGTTAGAGTTTTTATAGACCCATTTTTACTAAATAAATATAATATTTCAGCAACAGAGTTAGAACAAGCCATATCAACTCAAAATGTAAGATTGGGAAGTGGTAAGCTTATCTCAACATCTCATGAATTCATTATAAAAACTGCTGGAGACTCTAGTAGTGTTGATGAACTTAAAAATATAAAGATAAAATCTGGAGTTATGCTTAAAGATATTGCAGATGTTAGAGATGATTTGAGTGATGCAAAAACTTTGGCTTTACTTGATGGTAAAGAGGGGGTTATGCTTGAAATCAAAAAAATATCTGGTGAAAATGCTTTAAATATAATCTCTCATGTAAAAGAGCTTATGCCAAAAATAGAGAGTATTGCTGGGAAGAGTTATGAACTAAGATTACTTCAAGACCAATCAGAAAAGATTATGCTAAATATAAATAGAGTTAAATTTGATTTAATTTATGGTGCTTGTTTGGCTATTTTGATTGTATTTTTATTTCTTAGAAATTTATCAGCTACCATTATTTCAGCTTTTGCAATTCCAACATCAATAATTGGAACATTTGCAATAATTGATTGGCTTGGATATGATTTAAACAGACTCTCATTAATAGGACTTACACTTGCTATTGGTATTTTTATAGATGATGCGATTGTTGTTATAGAAAATATTGCTAAAAAAATGGAAGCAGGGCTGGATAATTTTGAGGCTACATTTGAAGGTGTAAAAGAGATAGCTTTTTCTGTTTTAGCAATATCTGCTATGCTTTTAGCTGTTTTTATTCCAGTAGCTTTCATGGGTGGAATTGTTGGAAAGTTTTTTAACTCATTTGCTATGACTGTTGCAAGTGGTATTATAATATCCTATTTTGTGGTGATTATGTTTATACCAACACTTAGTGCTAGATTTTTAGTAGCAAAAGAGAGTAAATTTTATCATGCAACAGAGCCAATACTCCAAGCAATAGATAGAGCTTATCTATTTTTGTTAAAACCATTAATCAGATTTAAAACATTAACAATAATTGGAACTATTGGTTTACTATTTTTTTCAACAACACTTTTAAAAAATGTTGGCATGGAGTTTGTGCCAATGGAAGATAATAGTGAGTTGCAAATTATTATAAAAGCACCAATAGGCACAAGTTTAGAGAGCATGAAAAAGATGGTTGAACCTATATTAAAAGAGGTTGAAAGTAGAGAATTTGTTGAATATGCCGTATTGTCAATAGGTTATACAACTGCAAAAGAGATGCATAAAGCAAAAATTTATGCAAAACTTGTACCTGTTGAAAAAAGAGCTCAAAGACAAGAGATGATTACTCAAGAGTTTAGAGAACTTTTTTCAAAAGAGATATTTCAACATCTAAAAATAACTGTTGAAG
>JACAEZ010000173.1 GCA_013388565.1 Campylobacterales bacterium
ACATTCATGAGAAACCAAATGGATTGATATTAAAATTTTTAATATTAATTTTTTAAAGATAACGTCTTACCTGATAAAGTAGGATGTCATGAATTTTTTCACCTTTTAAAAAAGGTGAAAAAAAATTATTTATTCTCGAAGTCTATCTATTTTTGCACCAATATTATTTAGTTTTTTCTCAATATTTTCATATCCTCTATCAAGATGATAAATTCTATGAATATTTGTTTTACCTTTTGCAATAAGTCCAGCCAAAACCAATGCACTACTAGCTCTCAAATCTGTTGCCATTACATCAGCTCCATAAAGCTCCGTTTTGCCATAAATTGTTGCGATATTTCCTTTTAAATGAATATCTGCACCAAGTCTATTTAGTTCGCTTGAGTGCATAAATCTATTTTCAAAGAGTCTCTCTTCTATAATTGAAGTACCTTCAGCTTGAGTGGCTAGTGCCATAAATTGTGCTTGCATATCTGTTGGAAATCCAGGATACTCTGTTGTTACAATTTCTGTTGGAAGTATTTTATTTGTAGGATTTATAGTTACTTCATTTTCTAGTACATCAAGTTTAAAATTCATTTGTGATAATTTTGAAATAATTGAACTAATATGCTCCGAATTCACATTTTTCAAAGTAATTTTTGAATTTGTAATCGCTCCAGCACAAAGATAAGTACCAGCTTCTATTCTATCTGGAATAACTTTAATTGGTTTATATTCGATAAGCTCTCTATCTCGTCCAATAATAGTTAGTTCATCAGTTCCAATTCCCTCAATCTCAACACCGCTATTTTTAAGCTCCAAACATAACTGAACCACTTCAGGCTCTTTTGCGGCATTTATGATTTTTGTTTTACCTTTTGCCAAAGTGGCTGCTGTGATGATATTTTCAGTTCCAGTTACTGTGATTTTATCAAACATGATAGTAGTTCCAGTAAGTCCATTTGGTGCAATAGCTTTGATATATCCACCTTTTATATCAATCTCTGCACCCATTTGGAGTAGAGCTTTTATATGTAAATCTACAGGTCGCTGACCTATCGCACATCCACCTGGAAGTGAAACTTCGCATTGTCCAAATCTCGATAAAAGTGGTCCAAGTACTAAAATAGAAGCTCTCATAGTTTTAACAATATCATAATTTGCAACCGTATTATTTATTGTAGATGTGTTTATAATAGCTCTATTATTTTCAAATTCATAAGAACCATTTAGCATTTTTATTAATTTAAGAAATGTTTTAATATCTACAACATTTGGAACATTTGATATTTCAACACTATTTTTTGCTAAAATCGTAGAAGATATAAGAGGTAATGCAGAATTTTTTGCCCCTGAAATTGATATATCTCCATTTAATTTTCTATCACCATGCACTTTTAAAAAATCCATAAAATCCCTTTTTTTTAATTTAAATTATATTAAAAATTGGTTGAAAAGTGCTTGATTTAATTACTAACTCACCTTACACACATAAAAAATAATAAATTTCATATACACTACAAAGCCTTATAAAACCCATAAATAACCACTTTTAGATATAATCACATCGACAAAAACACGCTTATAAAAGGCTTTTTTATGGAAATGATTTTAGAATTAATTATATCTGGTTTTTTAGTTGGTATGTTTTCTGGCTTTTTTGGAGTTGGGGGTGGTACATTTTTAGTGCCACTTTTAGTTTTTTTAGGTTTTGGATTTAAAGAGGCTATTGGTATATCTGTTATGCAAATGGTATTTGGTTCTATTTTTGGCTCTTATTTGAATAAAAAAAATGGCTCGTTGATTTTGAGTGATGGAAAATTTATTGGTATTGGTGGATTTTTTGGTGCTATTTTAAGTGGGTTTTGTTTAGAGTTTTTACCTACAAAACTATTAGCTACTCTTTTTTTACTATTTGTTGCTTTTGCTATCTATAGACTGTTTAATCATGGTAAAAAAGTTTATAAAATATATAATCCTAGTTATGTTATTTTAATTATTATTGGTGTTATCATGGGGTTTTTTGCTATTAGTATTGGTGCTGGTGGTTCTGTATTATTAACTCCATTATTAGTTGGGTATTTTGGATATGATGTAAAAAAAGCTTCATCTATGGGACTTTTTTTCGTTGTTTTTTCTTCTATTGCTGGATTTTTATCTCTTAGTTTTAATGGCTTGATTGATTATTACAGTGGTTTTTTTATTGGAATTTCATCGCTTTTTGGGGTCTATTATGGTATATTCCTAAAAGAAAAAATTAATTCTACTAGTTATAAAAAGATATTAATACTAATCTATGTTATAATATTTGTATTTTCATTTTATAAACTAATTTTAAAATAGGAGTTTTCGTGCAACTATTCAATATGGGTAAAAAGCCAATTATTGGCTCAAAAGGTATTACATTTAGTCCTTCAAATGATAAATTTATCTATTTAGAAGATGTGTGTAGGGTGTTAAATGCTTTAAGAGAGACAAAATCACAAGATGTTGAAATTTTAAATGATAATAGTAAGATTGGTGATATTTCTTCATTTATTTTAAATAGTGATGAAAAGGTTGCAAAAGTAAATGCACAAAGAGAAAAGTATATAAATAAACTTGAAGATGAAGAAAAAACAGTATCTGAAAGAAAAATGGATAGTATAGATAAAAAAATTTATTTAGAAAATTTAGAGATAGAAAAACCTATTAGGGTTCAAAGAGCTGTAAATAAAATGGTCTATCATGTAGCAATTGATGAGATTGTAGATATTATGTTAAAAAATAGTATTAGTTCAATAAAAACACCATTTAATGGTAGTTTTCAACATATTTTAAATAGTATTAAAAATACATTGATTAATAGACGATTTTCGCTAAAGATAGAGTTAGTTGGTTATTATAAAGATGATAATATATTCTTGATTTTAAAAAATCCTTATTTTTAATATAAAGAAAAAAAATGGAAAGTATAAAAATTTTTGGTGCAAGAGAGAATAACCTTAAAAATATAAATTTAGAAATTCCAAAAAATAGGCTTGTTGTTTTTACAGGACTTAGTGGAAGTGGAAAATCTACATTAGCATTTGATACACTTTATGCAGAAGGTCAAAGAAGATATATCGAATCGCTTTCAAGCTATGCTAGACAATTTTTAGATAAAGTTGGAAAACCTGATATTGATAAAATTGAAGGATTAACACCAGCTATTGCGATAGACCAAAAAAGTACTTCAAAAAATCCTCGTTCAACTGTTGGAACAATCACTGAAATTTATGACTATGCAAGGCTTTTATTTGCTAGAGTTGGTACTCAACACTGCCATTTATGCGGTAAAAAAATTTCTAAAATGAGTTCATCTGATATTATTGAACAAATTTTAAAACTTCCAGATAATTCAAAAATTGTAATTTTAGCTCCACTTATTAGAGAAAAAAAGGGAACTTCTCATGATTTGTTAGCAACACTTAGACAAAAAGGGTATGTTAGAGCCTTAATTGATGGTGTTATGGTAAGGCTTGATGAAGAGATAGAGCTTGGCAAAACAAAAAAACATACTATAAAAGCTGTTATTGATAGAGTTGTAATAAAAGATGAAAACAGAAGTAGAATTGCTGAAGATATAGAGAAGGCTTTGAAAGAGAGTTATGGAGAGGTTGAAGTGGAAATAACAAATCATGAAGAGATGGGTATTGAAAAAAATTTAATTTATTACAGTGAACACATGGCTTGTTTTGATTGTAAGGTTAGTTTTGAACCACTTGAACCGTTAAGTTTTTCATTCAACTCTCCAAAAGGTGCTTGTCCTATTTGTGATGGGCTTGGTATTCGTTTTGCTATTGATTTGAAAAAAATTGTTGATGAAGAGTTAAGTATTGAAGATGGTGCTATTAAGACTATGTATGGTTTTAATAAAGGGTACTATTTTTTATTACTAAAAGCTTTTTGCAAACAAATTGGTATTAGTACAACAACTCCATTAAAAGAGATAGAAGATTATCAAAAGAAAGCTATTCTTCATGGAAGTAGTGAAGTTGTAGAGTTTGAGTGGAAAAATCATAAAATGAAAAAAAGCTGGGATGGTGTTGTAAAAATATCTTATGAAATGCTGAAAAATGAGAAAGATTTTACAGAGTACATGAGTGAAAAAGTGTGCGATAGTTGTAAAGGGTTTCGATTAAAACCTGAAAGTTTGAGTGTAAAAGTTGCAAATATCACAATTTCAGATATGCTATCACAACCTATCGAAGAGTGTTATTCGTTTTTTTTAAATGAGGAAAATTTTGCATATTTAACAAAACAAGAGAAAATGATTGCTTCGAGCATTTTAAAAGAGATAAAAGAGAGACTATTTTTTCTATATGATGTTGGTCTTGGATATATAACACTTGGTAGAGATGCTAGAACTATAAGTGGTGGTGAGGCTCAACGAATTAGAATAGCTTCACAAATAGGAAGTGGTTTGACTGGTGTTATGTATGTGCTTGATGAACCTTCTATTGGTCTTCATGAAAGAGATACACAAAAACTAATTAGAACACTTAGAAATTTACAACAAAAAGGAAATAGTGTTATTGTCGTAGAACATGACAAAGAGACTATTGAAAATGCAGATTTTATTGTTGATATTGGTCCTGGGGCTGGAAAATTTGGTGGAAGTGTTGTATTTGCTGGAACATTAGATGAATTAAAAAGTTCTAATACACAAACAGCTCTTTACATGAGTGGCAAAAAAAAGTGTGAATATTTTTATAGACGAAAACAAGAAGATTGGATAGAGATAAAAAATGTTACTATCAATAATATATCAAATTTAAGTACAAAAATTCCACTTAAAAATTTGGTCTCTATTACTGGAGTTAGCGGGAGTGGTAAAAGTTCATTGATACTTCAAACATTACTACCTGTTGCAAAAGAGTTATTAAATAATGCTAAAAAAGTAAAAAAAGTAAGTGGTATAGAAATTGATGGACTTGAGTTGTTAGATAAGGTGATATATCTCGACCAAAGTCCAATCGGTAGAACTCCACGAAGTAATCCAGCAACTTATACAGGTGTCATGGAT
>JACAEZ010000189.1 GCA_013388565.1 Campylobacterales bacterium
ACAAGTTTCAAATTTGAACTACTTATTTCATGCTCTTTTTTTGAAAGCTCTTTTTCAAATCCAGTAGCTACTATTGTTACTTTAACTTTATGTTCATCTAAGTTTTCATCTGTAGTTGTACCAAATATAACATTTGCATTTGGGTCTGCACTCTCTTCAATCATACTCATAGCTTCTGATATTTCATGAAGTGGATATGAAGGATGAATTTGAAAATGAACCAATACACCCAAAGCACCATTTATAGATAAATTATCTAAAAGAGGAGACTCTATTGCACTTTTTGATGCTTCATATGCAGCATTATTTCCACTGCTTTCACCAACACCCATAAGAGCTAAACCTCTGTGGCTCATGACAGTTCTAACATCAGCAAAATCTACACTAATATCGTTATTTCCACCTTGCAAAATGACTGTACACATTCCAGCTACAGCTCTCGCTAAAATATCATCAACCAATCTAAAGCTATCTTTTAAACCTAGATTTTTTTCAACTATAGATAAAAGCTTTTCATTATATATAACAATTATAGAATCACTCTCTTTTTTAAGCTCTTCTAATCCAATATCTGCTAAATATGCTCTTTTTTTACCTTCAAACTTAAATGGTTTTGTTACAACAGAAACAGTCAAAGCACCAACCTCTTTTGCAGCTTGTGCAACTATTGGAGCTGCACCTGTTCCTGTTCCACCACCAAGACCTGCTGCAATAAAAACAATATCAGAATCCATTAGAGAACTTTTAAGTTCATCAAAACTTTCCACAGCAGATTGTTTGCCAACATCAGGAACCATTCCAGCACCTAAACCTCTTGTTGTTTTTTCACCAATTTGTATTTTTGTTGTTGCTTGATTTGAATGAAGTGCTTTTGTATCAGTATTAGCTACCACCATTTCGACACCATTAATACCGAAATTAATCATGTGATTTACCATATTTCCACCAGCTCCACCAACACCTACTACTTTTATCTTAGCTCCTGTTGGAGTCATTGCTTCTTGTATTTTAAAACCCATTTTTTAGCTCCTATATATGTTTAAAAAAGTTGTGTAACCCACTGCCAAAACTTTGTAAATAGTGATGGTTTTTGGCTTTTTCCATCTATTTTTGTCTCTTTTTGCAACTCTTTATTAATGCTTAAATTTATTGAATTTACACCTGTATCAAAACTTTGAGCAGGTGTTTGTATTTGTTGATTTTGTCTAGTTGTATCTTTCATATCTATATTTGAAATAGTTTGTTGTGGTTTTTCACCCTTGTATCTTAATTTACCATTAGAATCAATTTCATAATTTGTAAAATAACCAGCACCATAAAGTAATAACCCTATAGCTGTTGCACTTGATGGGTCTTTTAGATTATCAAACAACCCATCTAACTCTTTTGGTTTTGCAATTCTAACAGGCAAGTTTCCAAAAACTGCAGATGCAAGTTCTCTAATTCCTTCAAGTTTTGTCATGCCACCACAAAGTACAACACCACCACCTATCATATCTTTAAAATTACTTTTTTCAACCGTTTTGGAAAGTATCATTAAAGTCTCTTCTACTCTAGCATAAATAACATTATGGACAACCTCAAGTGAAACTTCATGAGTAGCATTTTCATCACCAGTTATTGGCAACTCTATCAATCCATCTTTATCACCTATCAGTGAGCCATACTCTATTTTTATACTCTCTGCTACATGAAGAGGTGTGTGAAGTGCCATAGATAAATCGCTTGTAATATGACCAGAACCTACACCTAAAAAATCATTATATATAATAGAGTTTCCATAATGAATTGCTAGATTACAAGTAGCTCCTCCAATATCAATCATGATAACACCAAGCTCTTTTTCATCTTGATTTAATACAGAAATAGAAGAGGCATAACCATTTAAAACTATATTATCAACATCTACTCCAGCAGATTTTATTGCTTTTTTAAGATTATTTAAACTTGATTTTTGTGTTGTAACTATATGAGTGCTTACTTCTAATCTTGAACCATTCATACCAAGTGGGTCTTCTATAAAATCTTGGTCATCTACTTTAAATTTATATGGAAGTGCATGAAGAATTGTATATTCACTTAAAGGTATATTTGCATTATAAATAGCAGTTTGCATGACTCTATTAATTTCATTCAAACCTATCTCATTTTGAGGAAGATTTATAATACCATTGCTATTTATACTTTTTGTATATGCTCCAGAAATTGAAACTATAGATTTTGAAAAATTAGCACCTGCAACTCTTTTAGCATCTGTAATAGCAGTTTTTATAGCTCTTGAACTTTGTTCAATATTAGTTACAACACCTTTTTTTAAACCTTGCGATTTAGCTATTCCAGTTCCCATAACATGAATATTGTCATCTTTTATCTCTGCTATGATTGCACAAATCTTTGTAGAGCCTATGTCAATTGCAAGTATAGTATTCAACTAATTTCCTTTTTGATAATGTAACTCTGTTTCATATCTATTATTAATAAAGTTTAACAAACCTTTATTTGATAGATTGTCTTTTAAATTTTGAACATTTTGAGAGATGAATTCTTTGTCTATTTCACTTTCATTATAATCAAGCAACTTTTGTTCCAAAATTTTATATATAACAGCTTTATCATTTAAAATTACAAAACCATTTTTAGTTTTTGATTCAAATAGTTTTTGTAAAAATTCTGCAGCATCAATTTGAGAAAGTAACTCAATTTTAGAAGCATCTTCTCTCGATACAAAACCTATATCAGTACCTTTAAAACTATTTACCTCTACTTTTGCTAACTCACTAATTTTATCTTTTTTATATTTCAACATTAAATCTTGTTTTACACTCTCTTTTGCTTCGTCAAAAGTAAATGGTTTTGGAGCAACTTTATCAACCAATTTTGCTATTATATAACCATTTTCTACCTCTACTGGTTTTATTACATCATTTTTATTAATTGTATTTAATGAATTAATAAAATCCATTCCAAATTTTAAATCATCACTATCTAAAGTAATATCAGTTATATCTTTTAATTCATCTTTTTTAAGCTCTAAATACTGTTTTAAAGCATCTTTTTTAGCTATTTTTAGCTTTATATCTTTGATAACAAGCTCTTTTACTTCATCAAATGTTTTTATTTTTCCATCACTGTTTTTATAATTAAATTTATTCTCTTCATAAAATGAACTTAACTCATTTTCATTATAGCTATAACTATTTAAATCGATTATTTTATATTTTAAGACAAATTTTGGTTTAGAAAGATAATTCATTTGATTAGATTCCCAAAACTTTTTTATCTCATCTTCTGTTGGAGTATAATTTACATCTTGTGAATTAATAACTTTTAATTCAACTCTATCTTTTATATATAAAGAGGCATGAAGTGTATTTAATTCTGTTTGTGTATTTTTAATATCAAAAAGCGCTTGTAATTTTTCTATTAAAATCTCTTCTTTCAATCCATCTTCAAAAGATTTAGGTTTATAACCAGCATTTTTTAAAACTGTTAAATATTTTTCTTTGCTAAATTGACCATTTTCAAAAAAAACTTCCATACTACCTATTTTTTGACCAATTTCACTATCAATCACACTAAGCCCTATTTCTTTGGCAAACTCTATCATTTTAGCTTTTGTCAAAAGATTGTTTACAGCTTGGTCTTGTAGCTTAAACTGTTCTGCCATCTCTTTTGTGAACTTATTGTTTGTTAATTGATTGTAATATGAGTATAATCTTGAATACTCTTTATTTAAATCTTCCATTGAAATCTCTGTTTCATTCACTGTTGCAATGCTATTTGCTGAAGATGAAAAATTATAACTACCCCATCCTACAAAACCAGCACCAACAAATGCTATTGTACTTATCCATATTGTAACAACTAAATATTTTTTATGTCTTTGCATCCATGTAATCATTTAAAACCTTGATATTTTTAATAAAATAAAGCAAATTATAGTTAATTTGAGATTAAAAGAAGATAATTTTTTAGTTTCTAAAATAGCCATATAATAGGGTTTTATCAATGTTATACATTTATTTTGCTTTATTTTTATACATTATTTTGTCAGCTTTTGAAAGGACATCTTTAAAATTTTCACTCTTTTTAAAATTAACTACACCTATAGAAAATGATACTCCAAATGAAATATTATGAACTTTAATCTTCTTATGAGATAAATCTTCTTTAAATCCAACTAACAATTTTTCCATCTCATTTTTATCCATTTTATTACTAACCAATAAAAATTCATCTCCCGCATATCTAATAGTATCTATAAATTTTAACTTATTTAAATTAAGTGCTATAAAACTTAAAACTTTATCACCAACAACATGACCATAAGTGTCATTTATATTTTTAAAATTATCTAAATCAATAAATGCCAATGAACCATCTACATTAAATTTATCATTAACCAAATAATTTTCAACAAACCATTTTCTATTATAAACTTTTGTCAAATCATCATGATATAGTTCATCTTTCATTCTAATAATTTCCGCTTTTAGCTCTTCCATTTTTAACTTTATTTCTATTAATTTTTCACTATTTTGACTATCTATTGCATCTTTTGCTTCATTTATATTATCTTCTAAAACTTGTACATTTTTTAATGTTTTTTGTTCATACTGTTGCATTTTAAATAAAGTCAATTGTTTTTCATTTGAAACTATGTTTTTACATTCAATGCCATCTTTATGACACAAATTTTCAAATACATTTTGATATAAAGATGGCAATATTATTTCGTAAGAAATTAAATTCTTAAGTGTTTCATTTGTTATTTTTATTAATTTCTCTCTATCTTTTTCTAACATTAGACATTACCAAACCTTATAAAAAATATAATCTCAAAATCGTCTCTTTATTAATTAAAAATATTATAATGCAAAAAAACTATATCATATCTTAATTTGTAAATAAAATTTAATTTATTTGTTAACAGTGTTTCAAGTCAACATATTTTTGATATTTTATAAACAATTACTTATAATTTTTAGTTATTATTAAAAAACCTTTTGATAATATACTCTCTAATGGGT
>JACAEZ010000199.1 GCA_013388565.1 Campylobacterales bacterium
AAAAAGATTGTTGGTAAAGAAATCTCTGTAAATATAAAAGAAGAGAAAAAAGCACAAAGTTCTGCTCAATTAGCTGCTGAAAATGTTGCACTTCAATTAGAAAGAAGGGTTGCATTTAGAAGAGCTATGAAAAAAGTTATTCAAGCTGCTATGAAATCAGGTGCAAGAGGAATTAAAGTTCAAGTTGCAGGAAGACTTGGTGGTGCTGAAATGGCAAGAACTGAGTGGTATTTAGAAGGAAGAGTTCCATTACATACACTAAGAGCAAAAATCGATTACGGTTTTGCAGAAGCACATACAACTTATGGTGTTATAGGTGTTAAAACTTGGATATTTAAAGGTGAAGTGTTGAAAAAAGGCATTCAAGAAGAAAAAACAGCACAACCAACAAATAACAAAAAAAGACCTTCACAAAAAAGAAGAGGTAAATAACTATGTTAATGCCAAAAAGAACTAAATATAGAAAACAGATGAAGGGTAGAAATTGGGGCAAGTCGCATAGAGGTAGTTCTCTTGCACTTGGAACAATTGGAATTAAAGCTACAGAGCATGGAAGAATAGATTCAAGACAAATTGAAGCTGCCAGAATTGCTATGACAAGACATATAAAAAGACAAGGTAAAGTTTGGATAAGAGTATTCCCAGATAAACCACTAACTGCTAAACCACTTGAAACAAGAATGGGTAAAGGTAAAGGTAGTGTTGAAAAATGGGTCATGAATATTCAACCAGGTAGAATAATTTATGAAATGGCTGGTGTTGATGAAGCTTTAGCTAAAGAGGCACTTGCACTTGCTCAACAAAAATTACCTTTTTCAACTAAAATAGTAACTCAGGAGAGTGAAAATGAAATTTATTGATTTAAAAGATAAATCTATTCAAGAGTTAGAAGAGTTATTAAAACAAAAAAAGACTGAACTCTTTAAAATGAGACTAAAATTTAAAACAATGCAATTGACAAATACAAGCCAATTTAAACAAGTTAGAAAAGAGATTGCAAGAATTATGACTGCTATTAGTCAAATTCAAAAAGGAGCAACTAATGCCTAAAAGAGTCATTCAAGGCACAGTTATAAAAAAAGCTGGTGACAAATCAGCTACGGTTCAAGTAGTTAGACAAGTTATGCATCCAAAATATCATAAATTTGTTAAAAGATTTAAAAATTACATTATACATGATGAAAACAATCAAGTAAATGTTGGTGATGAAGTGAAAGCTATTGAATGCAGACCATTGTCAAAAAGAAAATCTTTTAATCTTGTTGAAGTTGTTAAACAAGGAGCTTCAGTATGATACAAAGTTTTACAAGACTTAATGTTGCTGACAATAGTGGAGCTAAAGAGATTATGTGTATTAAAGTTTTAGGTGGTAGTAAAAGAAGATATGCAACACTTGGTGATGTAATTATTGCTTCTGTTAAAAAAGCTATACCTAATGGAAAAGTTAAAAAAGGTCAAGTTGTAAAAGCTGTTATCGTTAGAACTAAAAAAGAGGTTCAAAGAGAAAATGGCTCTTTAATTAGATTTGATGAAAATGCTGCTGTTATTCTTGATAACAAAAGAGAACCGATTGGAACGAGAATTTTTGGACCAGTTGGAAGAGAGGTTAGATATGCTAACTTCATGAAAATTGTATCTCTTGCACCGGAGGTTTTATAATGGCTAATATAAAATGCAAAATTAAAAAAGGTGACACTGTAAAAATTATAGCTGGTGATGACAAAGGGAAAGTAAGCAAAGTTTTAAAAGTTATGCCTAAAGAGTCACAAGTAATTGTAGAAGGGTGTAAAGTAGCTAAAAAAGCTGTAAAACCAAGTGAACAAAATCCTAATGGTGGTTTTATCTCTAAAGAGATGCCAATTCACATTTCAAATGTTGCTAAAGTTGAAGGTGAGTAATTATGGGAAGATTTAAAGATTTATATAATGATAAAATTAAAAAAGAGATGATGGAAGAGTTCAAATATGCAAATGTTATGGAACTTCCAAAAGTAGAAAAAATTGTCATCTCTGTTGGTGCTGGTAAACATACAAAAGACCAAAAAATATTACAAAGCATGGCTGATACAGTAAGCTTAATAAGCGGTCAAAAAGCATTAATTACTAATGCTAAAAAGAGTGTTGCTGGTTTTAAAATTAGAGAAGGGATGCCTGTTGGTGTAAAAGTTACTCTAAGAGGTGGAAATATGTATAACTTTTTAGAAAAGTTAATATCTATTGCTCTTCCAAGAGTTAAAGACTTTAGAGGTCTTCCTAGAAATGGTTTTGATGGTAGAGGAAATTACAATTTTGGTTTAAATGAACAATTAATTTTTCCAGAAGTTGTATATGACAATATTTTATTAACACATGGTATGAATATTACTGTAGTTACAACAGCTAAAAGTGATAAAGAGTCTTTCAAATTATTAGAATTATTTGGATTACCGTTTGCAAAAGGAAAATCAAATGGCTAAAAAGTCAATGATAGCAAAAGCTAATAAAGAGCCTAAATTTAAAGTTAGAGCTTATACAAGATGTAAAATCTGTGGAAGACCAAAATCTGTTTATAGAGATTTCGGACTTTGCAGAGTTTGTCTAAGAAAAATGGCAAACGAAGGGTTGCTCCCTGGCGTTAGAAAAGCAAGTTGGTAAGAAAGGATTGGACGATGATTAATGATTTAGTAGCCGATTCTCTTACAAGAATCAGAAATGCAAGTCTTAGAAGACAAGAAGTAACCACATTACTACATTCAAAACTTGTTGAAGCAGTTTTAAATGTTTTACAAGCTGAAGGGTATATTGAAAGTTTTAAAGTTGTTGAAAACGGCAATAAAAAAACAATCAATGTTGTATTGAAATACAATGACCATGGTAAAAGTGTTATAAATGAGATAAAAAGAATTTCTAAGCCTGGTAGAAGAGTTTACAAAGGCAAAGATGAAATTAAAAGATTTAAAAATGGATACGGAACAATAGTTCTAAGTACATCTAAGGGTGTTTTGAGCAATGCTGATGCTTATAAAGCTGGTGTTGGCGGCGAAGCACTTTGTAGTATTTGGTAAGGATTAGAAATGTCAAGAATTGGAAAAAAACCTATTGATATTCCAGCAGGAGTTGAAGTAAAAATTGATGGTTCAGTTATAAATGTTTCAAAAGGTAGTGACAACTTATCTTTAGATACTAAAAATAATGTTAATGTTGCTATTGCTGATGGAAAAATAACATTTTCACCTTTAGATGAATCAAAACAATCTAAAGCATTCTGGGGAACTTATAGAGCTTTAACAAGTAATATAGTTAAAGGTTTAACAAGTGGATTTGAGAAAAAATTGGAAATTACAGGGGTTGGTTATAGAGCTGCTGTAAAAGGTGATGTACTTGAAATGCAATTAGGTTATTCGCACCCAATTAATTTTCCAATTCCAAGCGGAATTAAAATTGAGGTAGATAAAAATACAATATCTATCAAAGGGATAGATGCTCAATTAGTTGGACAAACTGCTGCAAAAATTAGAGGTTATAGACCACCAGAGCCATATAAAGGTAAAGGTATTAAATATTCTGATGAGACTATCATTAGAAAAGCCGGCAAGACATCTAAGAAGTAGGAACAATAAATGAGAGCAAATTTACAAATAAGAAAAAATCTTCTAAAAGATAGAAGAAAAGCAAGAATTAGAGGTAAAATAGAGGGTACTGCTACTAAGCCTAGAGTAAGCGTATTTAAATCAAATAGATATTTTTATGCTCAAGCTATTGATGATATTAGTGGTACTACACTAGCATCTGCAAATAATATGAGTGGTAAAAAAAATACAACTACAGAAAATGTAAAAGATGTAGCAAATGCTTTTGGTGAAATTTTGAAACAAAAAAATATCACAGAGATTGTATTTGATAGAAATGGATATCAATATCACGGAATAGTAGCGTCTTTTGCGGACGCTCTAAGAGAAACCGGGATTAACTTTTAAGGGTTTAAATATGGTTGTTAGAGCAGATGAAATAAATAGAGACGAATTTGAAGAAATAGTCGTTAATATTGGTAGAGTTACAAAAGTTGTAAAGGGTGGTAGAAGATTTAGATTTAACGCTCTTGTAGTAGTTGGAAATAAAAAGGGTATTGTTGGATATGGATTTGGCAAAGCTAAAGAAGTTCCAGATGCTATAAAAAAAGCTATTGAAGATGCTTTTAAAAATCTTACAAGAGTAAACTTAAAAGGTTCAACTATCGCTCATGACATTGAATCTAAATTTAATGCTAGTAAAATACTTTTAAAACCAGCTAGTGAAGGTACAGGGGTTATTGCTGGTGGTTCAGCTAGACCTGTAATCGAGCTTGTTGGTATAAAAGATATTTTGACAAAATCATTAGGTTCAAATAATGCATCAAATGTTGTTATTGCAACTATTGAAGCATTAAAAAGCTTGAAAGCTTAATAATGAAGGAACAAATCATGGTTGGTTTACATAATTTGCAAAAGGCAGAAGGAAGTACCAAAGCTAAAAAAAGATTAGGTAGAGGTCAAGGTAGTGGTACAGGTAAAACTGCTGGCAAAGGTCATAAAGGTCAAAAAGCAAGAGCTGGATATAACCAAAAAAGAGGTTTTGAAGGTGGACAGCAACCGCTTCAAAGAAGATTGCCTAAAGTTGGTTTTACTTCAAAAGTTGAAAAACCGTATGTAATTAATGTTGAAAAAATCACTTCTATAAAAGAGCTTCCAGAGATAACAATTGAGAGTATTAGAGGTGTTCATAAAATGAAATCAAATATAACAAAAGTAAAACTAATCGGCATTAGTGCTAAAGATTTAGTATCAAAAATTAAAGATGATAATATAATCACTACCGGAAGAGAATAATGAATAAGACTCTTGTAAATAAAATTCTTATTACAATGGGTCTGTTGTTAATTTATAGGGTTCTGGCATATGTGCCAGTTCCCGGAGTTAATATAGATGTAGTTAAAGAATTTTTTGACACTAATTCAAGCAATGCGTTGGGATTATTTAATATGTTTAGCGGAAATGCTGTTGAAAGATTAAGTATTATATCACTCGGTATTATGCCATACATCACTGCATCTATTATAATGGAACTACTTGCTGCAACTTTTCCTACTCTTGGTAAAATGAAAAAAGAGAGAGATGGAATGGTGAAATATATGCAAATAATCAGATATACTACAATAGTTATAACATTAGTACAAGCAATTGGTGTTAGTATTGGACTACAGAGCCTAACAGGCAAAGGTGGAGAAGGTGCTATCATGATTGACAATACTACATTTATAGCAATAGCTGCTATTTCTATGCTTACTGGTACTATGCTTTTAATGTGGCTTGGCGAACAAATCACACAAAGAGGTATTGGAAATGGAATTAGTTTGATTATTTTTGCAGGAATTGTATCAGCAATACCATCATCTATAGGTGGAACAATAAATTTGGTAAATACTGGAGAGCTTAATTTCTTAACAGTGTTATTAATAACAGGAATTGTTATTACTACAGTACTGTTTATTATATATGTAGAATTGGGTGAAAGAAGAGTACCTGTCTCTTATCAAAGAAAAACTATCATCCAAAATCAATCTAAAAGAATATTAAATTATATACCTATAAAAGTAAATTTAAGTGGTGTTATCCCACCTATTTTTGCATCAGCTATTCTTATGTTCCCATCGACAATATTACAAGCATCATCAAATCCTATATTAATGGCTATAAGTGATTTCTTAAATCCAAATGGGTATATGTTTAATTTCTTAACATTTTTGTTAGTTATATTTTTCGCATATTTTTATGCTTCAATAGTATTTAGTTCAAAAGATATATCAGAAAACTTGAAAAGACAAGGCGGTTTTATACCAGGTGTTAGACCAGGTGAACATACATCAGAGTATTTAAATGAAGTTGCTAGCAGATTAACATTTTGGGGTTCATTGTATCTAGCTTTAATTTCTACTCTTCCATGGGTAATGGTTAAAAGTTTAGGTGTGCCATTTTATTTTGGTGGAACTGCAGTGTTAATTGTTGTACAAGTAGCAATTGATACTATGAGAAAAATAGAAGCTCAAATTTATATGAATAAGTATCAGACATTCGGTGCTGTAGGCTTATAATTCAATGGGAATTGCTATACGAAATTCCACAGAGATAAAACAAATAGCACAAGCAAATAAAATTGTAGCTAGAACACTTGAGGAGATAAAAAAACATATCTCTACAGGTGTTTCATTAAAAGAGCTAGACAAAATTGCTGAATCTTTTGTTTTATCATGTGGTGCTAAACCTTCTTTCAAGGGACTATATGGTTTCCCTTCTTCAATATGCACTTCTGTAAATCAAGTAATTATTCATGGAATTCCAACAGACTATAAATTAAAAGATGGTGATATTATAGGTATAGATTTAGGTGTTGAAAAAAATGGATGGTTTGGAGATGCAGCATTTACTATTGCTGTAGGAAATGTTTCACAAAGTGAACAAAAATTGATAAATTGTGCAATTGATACACTCAATTTTTCAATTGACATAATACAACAAGGTATGAGATTTAAAGAGCTAAGTTTTGAGATAGAAAAATATATATTAGAGTATGGGTATCAACCACTTAGAAGTTACTGCGGACATGGTATCGGTAAAAAGCCTCATGAAGAGCCAGAAATACCAAATTATTTAGATTCAAAAAACCCAAAGCAAGGTCCAAAAATAAAAAATGGAATGGTTTTTTGTATTGAACCCATGATTTGTCAGCAAAGTGGTGAATCAAAAGTTTTAGATGATAAATGGTCAGTTGTTTCAGTTGATGGCTTAAAAGGTAGCCATTATGAGCATACTATAGCGATTGTTAATAACAAAGCAGTTGTTTTATCACAAGAATAAATAATAAAAAGAGGAAATTAATGGCAAAAGATGATGTAATAGAGATTGATGGTACAGTAGTTGAAGCACTTCCAAATGCAATGTTTAGAGTAGAGTTAGAAAATGGACATAAAGTATTATGTCACATAGCAGGTAAGATGAGAATGCACTACATTAGAATATTACCAGGAGATAAAGTAACTGTTGAATTAACTCCATATAGTTTAGACAAAGGAAGAATTACTTATAGACATAAGTAATTTATAAACTATATTTCTGTATAATTCCACTCCCAATTTTAAACCTAAGCGGAGAATCTTTTTATAAACGAATCAGGTTTGTAAAAGGGTTGGCTTGATTTCGACTCATCAAGCCTCAAGTTTTGGTTCACTATTCAAAATGATAGGAGAATTGCTTCATGAAAGTCAGACCTTCGGTAAAAAAAATGTGCCCTAAATGCAAAGTTATTAAGCGAAAAGGGATTGTTAGAATAATTTGTGAAAATCCTAAACACAAACAGAGACAAGGATAAGTAAATGGCGAGAATTGCAGGTGTTGATTTACCAAATAAAAAAAGAATTGAATATGCGTTGAGATATATTTATGGAATAGGCTTAACATCTTCAAGAGCAATCTTGACAGCTGTTGGTATATCTTTTGACAAAAGAGTTTATGAATTAAGCGAAGATGAAGTAGCTACAATAGCAAACTATATCAGAGACCATTACCTAGTAGAAGGTGATATGAGAAAAAAAGTTGCTATGGATATTAAAGCATTGATGGACTTAGGTAGTTTTAGAGGGCTTAGACATAGAAAAAATCTTCCATGTAGAGGGCAAAGAACAAAAACTAATGCCAGAACTAGAAAAGGCAAAAAGAAAACTGTAGGTAGTAAATAAAGGATTATCTAATGGCAAAAAGAAAAGTTAGAAAAAAAGTTGTCAAAAAAAATATTGCAAAAGGTATGGTTTATATAGCAGCTACATTTAACAATACTGTAGTAACTGTTACAGATGAGATGGGAAATGTAATTTGCTGGAGCAGTGCAGGTGCATTGGGCTTTAAAGGTAGTAAAAAAGCTACACCTTATGCTGCACAACAAGCAGTTGAAGATGCAATAACTAAAGCGAAAGAACACGGCTTAAAAGAGGTTGGTGTTAAAGTTCAGGGTCCAGGAAGTGGTAGAGATACTGCTGTTAAATGCTTAGGTGCAATAGATGGTTTAAGTGTAAAATGGTTTAAAGATATAACTCCATTACCACACAATGGGTGCAGACCTCCAAAAAGAAGAAGAGTATAATTAGGAGAATAAGTTATGGCAAGATACAGAGGACCAGTTGAAAAAATTGAAAGAAGATTAGGTGTTTGCTTAAATCTTAAAGGTGAAAGAAGATTAGCGGGTAAAAGTGCTCTTGAAAAAAGACCATATGCTCCTGGTCAACATGGACAAAGAAGAAGTAAAATTAGTGAATATGGCTTACAATTAAGAGAAAAACAAAAAGCTAAGTATATGTATGGTGTGAGTGAAAAGCAATTTAGAAATACATTTGCTGAAGCTCATAGAATAGAAGGTAATACTGGTGAAAACCTTATAAAACTTTTAGAACAAAGACTTGATAATGTTGTTTATAGAATGGGCTTTGCTACTACTAGAAAATTTGCTAGACAGTTAGTAACACATGGACATATATTAGTTGATGGTAGAAGTGTAAATGTTCCATCTTTTAGAGTAAAAGCTGGACAAAAAGTTGAAATTATTGAAAAATCTAAAAATAATCCACAAATTGTTAGAGCTATAGATTTAACAAAACAAACGGGAATGGTAGAGTGGGTTGATGTTGATCAAGATAAAAAATATGGAATTTTTACAAGACTTCCACAAAGAAGTGAAATAGTTGTTCCTGTTGAAGAAAGATTAATCGTTGAGTTATATTCTAAATAATAAAAATAAAGATAGGTGAGCAAATGAAAAAAATCAAAACATCACCACATATACCTACGACTGTAGAAGTTGAACAATATAGTATTAATCATGCAAAAGTTATAGCATATCCATATGAAACTGGATATGCGGTAACAGTAGCACATCCATTAAAAAGATTGTTGCTTGGAAGTTCTGTAGGTTATGCAGCTACAGCAGTAAAAATTGATGGTATTACACATGAGTTTGATAGTGTTAGAGGCATGTTTGAAGATGTTGCAATGTTTATTATTAATTTAAAAAATATTAGATTTAAATTAAAAGATGGTTCTGACAAAGCTATTATAAATTATACTTTTAGTGGGACTAAAGAGATAAAAGGTAAAGATTTGGTTACAGCTGAAGTAGATGTTGTAACTGTAGATAATCATTTAGCTACATTAAATGAAGATGCCACAGTAAATTTTTCTTTAGTTATCCAAAAAGGTATAGGATATGTTCCTAGTGAAGATATTAGAAACAATTATGAAGCTGGGTATATAGCTATTGATGCATTTTTTACACCAGTTAAAAAAGTTGTTTATGATATAGAGAATGTACTTGTTGAAGATAATCCGAATTATGAAAAAATAGTTTTTGATATTATTACAGATGGTCAAATTGACCCTGTGACAGCATTTAAAAATGCTTTAGCTACTATGCAACAGCAGTTAAGTGTATTTAATAATGAACTAAAAATTACATCTACTATAAATTTAGATGCTGATAAAGATTCTCCAGAAATAGCAAAATTATTAGAACCAATTGAATCGCTGAATTTAAATGCAAGAAGTTATAATTGTCTTGATAGAGCAGATATAAAGTATGTTGGTGAATTGGTTTTAATGAATGAAGAAGAAGTTAAAGATATAAAACATCTTGGTAAAAAATCTCTTGATGAAATAAAAGCTAAGTTAGAAGAGATTGGCTACCCTGTTGAAAAAAATTTAGATAGTGAAATTAGAGAAGCATTGGTAAGAAAAATAACAATGTTAAAATCTTAAGATTTTAAAGGTTGAAAAATGAGACATAGACACGGATATAGAAAATTAGGAAGAACTAGTTCACATAGACAAGCGTTGCTAAAAAATTTAGCTATTTCACTTATTGAACATGGAAAAATTGAAACTACTTTGATTAAAGCTAAAGAGCTTAGAAGTTATATTGAAAAGCTTATTACTAAATCAAGAGATGCAGATTTTAATACACATAGATATGTATTTAGCATGTTGCAACATAAAGAAGCTACTAAAAAATTAATTAATGAAGTAGCTCCTAAATATGTTGACCAAAACGGTGGTTATACAAGAATTATTAAAACAAGAATTAGAAGAGGTGATGCTTCTCCTATGGCTTTCATCGAATTAA
>JACAEZ010000141.1 GCA_013388565.1 Campylobacterales bacterium
CAAAAGAGAGTTTAGAAAAACAAAAAGAGATTTTAAAATCACTAAGAGAGAGATTTAAAAATATTGCAATAGATGATAAATCTAAAACATTCAATACAGACTTACAAGAGGCGATAGAGCTTGGTCATATGCTTGATTATTCTATGTTTATCGTTGAGGGTGCTATTGTTAGAGAGGAGAGTCGAGGGGCTCATTATAGAGAGGATTTTCCAAAAAGAGATGATGATAGATTTTTAAAACATACAATGGCTTATATGGATAAAGATGGGAATGTTACTATTGATTTCATGGATGTAACACTTGGAAAATTTGAACCTCAAGAAAGAAATTATTAAGGATTTTATCATGCTAAAAGAGTGTAGTTTAAATAGTGTATGTGATAAAATGGAAATCACATTTAAAGTTTTTAGATTTAATGCAGAGACTGATTATTTGCCATACTATCAAGATTTCACATTAGAAGTTAGTGAAGATGAGGTGGTGCTTGATATTTTAAATAGAATTAAATGGGATTTTGATGGTAGTTTTAGCTATCGAAGAAGTTGCAGACATGGTATTTGTGGTAGTTGTGCAATAAAAGTAAATAGTAAAGCAGTGTTGGCTTGTAAAGAGAGAGTAATTGATTTGTATAAAATTTTTGGCTCAAACATGACGATAGAACCACAAAGTAAAAGTAGAGTTGTGAAAGATATGATTATTGATAAAAAAGATTTTTGGTCTAAATATGATAGTGTGAAACCATATTTGGTATCAGAAATTGATGAAAATCCAGCTACTGAACATCTAGTATCGCC
The DNA here is from genome assembly GCA_013388565.1 of Campylobacterales bacterium. Taxonomy (GTDB): domain Bacteria; phylum Campylobacterota; class Campylobacteria; order Campylobacterales; family JACAEZ01; genus JACAEZ01. The sequence continues at coordinate 795 of JACAEZ010000141.1, forward strand.
AGAACAGTATGAAGAGCTTCATGAAGCTGATACTTGTATTCAATGCGGATGTTGTTACTACTCATGTCCAGCGGTTGAGGTAAATGAAAATTATACTGGACCTGCGGCACTTGCTAAAGCTTATAGATTTAATTTTGACCCACGAGATGATGCAAAACATGAAAGACTTGATATTGTAAATAAATTAGGTAGTGGTATTTGGGATTGTGTGAAATGTTTTGAGTGTGCCGAGGCTTGTCCTAAAGGTGTTGACCCGATTCATAAAATCACAGCTCTTCATACACAAACATTTAAAGAAGGAAAAGCAAAAAGCAATGTGGCTACAAGACATGCCGTATTCTTTAAAACTTCAATCAATCAACACGGCTTACTTGATGAAGGTTTGTTAGTGGCTTATAGTGAAGGACTTGGTGTTGTAAAACATATACCAGAAGCTATCAGTATGCTAAAAAAAGGCAAAATCGTAATGCCATGGAATATGCCAAAATCTAAAAACCTAGCAGAGGTTAAAAAACTTGTCAAGATATCATCTACGGCTAAATTTTAAGGAGTATTGTCATGAGTAAAATAAAATATGCAATTTATACAGGATGTACTCCGCGAGAGAGTACTCCAGAGCTATTAATGAGTACATTAGCAGTATGTAAAAAGCTTGATATAGAGGTGGTTTTGTTAGATGAAGCTACTTGTTGTGGGGCTAGTCATTTACAAGATTTTGATGAGTTTTTATCACTTGTTTTGAATGCTAGAAATATCTGTTATGCTGAAAGATTGGGACTTGATTTGATAACTCTTTGCAACACTTGCCAACTAAATACCGCTTTTACAAAAGAGAGACTTGACAATGATAGCGAGTTGAAAGCAAAAGTAAATGAAAAATTGGCTGAAGTTGGGCTTGAATATAAAGGCACTTCAAAAGTTAAACATTTTGTGTATGCTTTAAAAGATGATGTTGGTTACGATGTAATCAAAGAAAAAGTTGAAAAGCCGTTATCTCAATTTAATGTTGCATCATTTTATGGTTGTCACAATATCAGACCATCAAAATTGCAAAATATCTCAAATAAAACAGAAAATCCATACAAACCAACTTCATTAGATGATTTGGTTGTAGCACTTGGAGGGAAAGCCGTTGAGTATCAAAGAAAAAATAGCTGTTGTGGATTTCATGTTGATTTACAAGCACCAGAAACTGCACATAAATTAACAGGAAATATTTTACTTGATGCAATAGATAATAATGCTGATTGTGTTATTACTCCTTGTCCATTATGCCATTTGAATATGGATGTTAAACAGTCTCATGTTTCAAAAACTATGGGGAGAGATGTAAGCATTCCAGTTCTTCATATGCAACAACTATTAGGACTTGCACTTGGAATTGACCCAAAAGAGTTAGGAATTGATAAAAATGTTACAAAAGTGACAATGGTTTGATAATTTTTAAGAACTTCTATTTTGAAGTTCTTACATTATCAAATTATCTTAAAAGTTAAAAATTAAAAGAGTCGTTATGAAATTTTTAACAAATTTTTTTTATTTTTTTTCAAAATACAAAGTAGCAGAAGAGAAACTTTATAATAAAAATTTAGAATTAGAATTAAAAACTAAAAAGTTAAATTTTATTGAAAATCTACTCAATGACTTTCATGATTTAGTTTTATTTGTAAATTTAGATGATTGGTCTATTTTGTATGCAAATAATATCTTTTTTGAAAAAAGTGGATACACAAAAGATGAAATAGAAAATAAAAAAATTTATGATATTCAATCGTTTTTTAAAAAAGAGAATAATCTTGAAAATATAAAATCTACTATAAAAAATTCTAAAAAACTGCTCATTGACAACTACCTTATAACAAAAAATTTTGAACATATTCCAACAGAAGATACATTTACATATAATAATGATTTTGACAAAGAGTATTTAATTATTTTTTCAAAAGATGTTAGTAAATTTAAAAAAAATGAGATAAAACTAATAGAACAAAAAGAGTTTTTAGAGCTTATTTTTGAACAGTCTCCAAATTTAATTTTTGTAAAAGATTGTCATGGTGTATATAAATTTGCAAATAGTGTTTTTTGTGAAAGTTTTGATATTAAATTAGACAAATTAATAGGAAATGATGATAGTGCTATTTTTAATGACCCAAAAGAGATTATAAAATTTCAAGCCTTAGACCAAAAGGTTTTAGAAGCTGGAGAGACAAAATTTTTTCCAGTGGTTCAAGCTGTTATAAACAGTGAAAAAAATATTGTTAAATATTATCAAACAGTTTTAATCACTCTTAATAAAAATAAACCATTAACAGAACGGTTATTACTTGGTATATCAAATGATATTACAGAGTTGAAACAGGTACAAGATGAATTAAATATTCTAAATCAAAATTTAGAAAATCGTGTAAAAATAGAGATAGAAAAAAATAGACAAAATGAACATATCTTAATACAACAATCAAAAATGGCACTAATTGGTGAATTGATGAATAATATTGCACATCATTGGCGACAACCACTAAATATAATATCTATTGGACTTGATGATATTTATGACCAATTTATTCATGATAATATTTCAAAAGATGATTTCGTATCTGTTTATAATACAGTTCACATATCTTTAAAAACTCTTTCTAATACTATTGATGGCTTTAGAACATTTTTCAAATCTTCAAATCAAAAAGAGTCATTTAATATCTTAAATAATTTAGAACTGTTAAAATCTATTGTGATAGAGCAGTTAAAAAATAAAAATATAGAGTATGAATTAAATTCTATGTTAAAAAATAGCAACTTTTTTTCATATAAAAGTGAGTTAAATCAAGTTTTATTAAACTTAATTCACAATTCTATAGAAGCTATTGAAAATAATAGAAAAAAAGTTGGCAGTTACACTGGATTTGTGAAAATTACTCTTCATGAAGATAATGAATTTTTATATATAGATGTAATAGATAATGGCGGTGGTATAAAAAATGAGATAATAGATAAAATATTTGAACCATATTTTACTACAAAGTTTCAGTCCACTGGTACTGGACTTGGATTATATATTTGTAAAAATATAATAGAACATCTATTTTTTGGTACTATAATTGCAACAAATGAAAACGATGGAGCTAAAGTTTCAATAACTATAAAAAATAGTAAATTAGCTATTTAATTAAATTTTTCTATAATCAATTAAATCAAAAGTGTGGGAAATAATATGGTAGAATCAATAGAGAGTGCTTTATTCAATTTTTTTCAAAATACATTAGAGCTAGATATTTGTAAAAGCGAAATTATATTAAATAGCTTTGATTTTGTATCTTCTATAGAAATTCAAAAAGATAATGGAAACAAAAGAGTATATTTTTTATTTACAAAAGAGCTATTAGATAAAGTATCTAAAATATTTATGTGTGAAACAAATCCAACAGTTGAAATATTAAATGATTTGATTTGTGAAATATCAAATCTTGTAGTAGGCAGTGCAAAAGTAATAGCTTCAAACAGTAATATAAATTATAATATTTCAACTCCAACTTTAGAGCAATCTATTGATTTATATGATTTTGAAATGTTAAAAAATTATCAGTCTTCAAACGAAATTTTTGCCATTTTGATAAAATAAAATGTTAGATAATATAAGAGACAATAAAGCTTCATTAGAGTTACATGATTTTATAATTGATTATTCTGGATTGTTAGATATGGAAGTTGAGTTTGAAGCAGAACTGGGACAAACATCTTTACCTTTAAAAGAGATATTAAAACTAGAAAAAGGGTCTGTTATAGATTTAAAAAAACCAGCTGGTGAGAGTGTTGAAACATATGTAAATAAAAGAATAATAGGTAAAGGTGAAGTTATGGTTTATGAAAAGAATTTGGCAATTAGGATAAATGAGATACTTGATTCTAATGCCGTTCTTTACTATTTGGCAAAAGAGTCTTTATGATTAGATTTTTTTTAGTAATCTCTCTTTTATGTTTAAATCTATTTGCTGTTTCTATTATTTCTAATAATTTATATGATAGAGATGATAGAGTAGATTTGATGCTCTCTTTTGATGCACCATTTAATGGAGAAATATCTCAACAAAAATTACCTAATATTACAACTGTGAGATTGGGTAATACAAATATAGAAAAACCTTACAATAAAACACTTCTTCATGATATTGTGCAAGAAATTTCAATAAAAAATAGTGAAGTAGGATGTGAAATACAATTTAATAATAAAAAAGCAATTAATGTAATAGCTTCCAAAACAGTTGATGGATATGGACTTAGACTTAGAATAAAGCTTTCAGCTATATCTCAAACAGAGTCTCCTCAAAAAATTGTAGAAGACGAGCATGAATTAAAAAATATTGTTCAAAGTAATCAACCGCAAAGTGTGCCTTTGCAAAAACAAAATAGTCAAGAGTTGCTAAATATAGATTTGGAAAAATATATATATGTTATATCTCTCATGATTGTTTTGATAGCTATATTATTGGTTGTAAAAAGATATTTTAATACATCAAAAAAAGATAATCAAAGTTGGCTATTTAAGGATAAGAGTGCTTTTAATATAAGTGTTGTTTCTCAAAAAATGTTAGACCAAAAAAATAAAGCTATGTTAATTGAGTTAAATGGTGTCTATTATTTAGTCATGATAGGTAATTCAAATATTGTACTTGATAAATTTACAAATAAAAAAGTAGAAGAAAATGAGTTTGAAGACCTATTGTCAAAAAATCAAGCAGAACTTGATACATTTTTAGAATTGGAAAATAAAAACTCTTCACTAGATGATTTTAAATTAAAAGCTAGTAGAGAATTCTTTAGAATGTAAACTTATTATTTTGGTAATTTTATCTCTATTCTTGCACCATTATCTTCATTATAAGCTGAAATTTGTCCTAAAAATAGGTATTCTATAATATTTTTGTTAATATACAATCCAAGCCCTGTACCTTCAGCTTGAAATTTTGTAGTAAAATATGGTTCAAAAATTTTATCTAATATCTCCTCTTTAATACCGCCACCATTATCTAATATTGATATATATAAATATTTTTCATCTTCTTTTAAAATAATTTGGACAATACCGTTATAATGTCCTATTAATTTTCTGTTTTTATCTATAGCTTCTATAGAGTTATGAATTAAATTTAATAATATTTGATTTAATTCATTTTTATATGAATTTATTTTAAAATTTTTTAAACCAACACTATTTATATCAAAATCTATTTTATCATTTTTTAATCTCTCTATAATAATTGTTTTTAATTCATCTAAGCTTTCTAATATATTAAAATACTCTTTTTTCTCTGATTGTTTGAAAAAGTTTCTAAATCTATCTATAGTATTTGACATAGTTTGTAGTTTTAAATGCATGTTATTATAAATAGATGAAAATGTTGCATTATCTAATGTGTTCTCAAAATAGTGTTCATGTAATTCATCTAAAGATAGAGAAAGAACATTTAAAGGTTGTCGCCAATGGTGTGCTATATTTGTCATTAATTCACCAATTAGAATTATTTTTGATTGTCTTATTAAAGTCTGTTCATTTTTTTTATTTTTTTCTATTTCATGTTTTAATTGTCTGTTTTGCCCTTCTATTTTTTGTTTATACTCTTCCAATTTTTTTCATAACTTATACTATCTGAACATTTTATTAATATATCATCTATTTGTTGTTTATTATAAGGCTTTATTATATATCCAAAAACACCTATTTCTATAGCTTCTAATAAATATTTTGTATCACTATATGCAGAAGATATAATTATTTTAGTTTCATTTGAAATATTTTTTATCTCTTTAGATAATTTTAAACCATCAAGTCTTGGCATTAAAATATCAGTAATAACAATATCTGGCTTTTTTTCTAAATAAACTTCAAAA
>JACAEZ010000190.1 GCA_013388565.1 Campylobacterales bacterium
ATTACATATCTGTCATGGTCTTCAATTTTATCTATATCAAGAGCTGGAAAAATTTTTTCTAACGTATTGCCTACAATTTTTTCTCTTGAAGTGCTAAAAAGGTCAGCAAAAGCATTATTACACTCTAAAAATATGCCATTTCTATCTTTGTAAAATATTGGAGTAGGAAGAGAGTTTATAATTGTTTTTAGTAAATTTTTAATACTTTGCTCTTTTTGTGCAACTGAACTATATTTTTTTGCAATCAACTCATATTTTGTTACATTATTTAATATTATTTGCACATTATTACCATTTATATTTGTAGATAGTTCAAAATAACTATCGAATAGATTTATTTTCATATTTTCTAACGGTTTATTTAGGAAATATGAATCAAAAACCTCTTTACAAATATTATCATTCAATACTTCACAAATATTTTTATCAATCATCTGTGCATCTAATTCAAGAGCTTTTTTATTTGCCCATTGAACTAAAATTTCATTATTAGTATAAACAGCATTAATTACATATTGAGGTATTGTATTTAATGTTTTTTGATGTTGTTTCAATTTTTGTTCTAAATAATGTTTATAATTTCCTTGAAGAGTTCTAACTATATCTGAATATGTAATTACTCCAATTATCTTTTTATCACTATTTTCTATTATTAAATGTCTTATATTGTAACTTTTCATAAATCCAATAGCATCTTCTACAAACTCATCTTCATGTACACTTTTTATAGATGTAGTCATGAGATTTGATATTTTTTCGTTTTTAGATATATTTTGTATAGAAAATTTAACTAAATCTATTTCCGTTACAATTCCTATTGCTCTATTTTCTTCCAAAATAGGTATCATACTTACTTTTTTTAAACTCATTAAGTTTGAAACATCGTCAATAGTTGCATTTTTATCACACGAATAAACCTCTTGATTGTTTTTTAATATATTTGAAATTTTTAATTTGGTTTGAAAAATATCTTTTTCTATATGATTTATTATATCTTCTTGTGTTAAAATGCCTATAACATCTCTATTATTATCCACAACAACAACTCTTCTAATACCATTATCAATCATTAAATTTATTGCATACTCTATATCTCTTGTTGAAAGAATGGAGATTACATTTGAAGATGCAACCTCTATAGCCTTTTTATCAAAATCTATATTTTTAGAATATAGTTCAACAATATCTCTTTCACTCAATATACCAACTGTTTTACCATCTTTTACTAAAACTACAGAATGTTTTTTATTATTATAAATAGCTTGTACACACTCTTTTAGTGTTGCATTATAAGATATTTGCTCATTTAGACTATACTCAAAATCAGATACATTTTTCATTCTAACAATCCTAATTCTTTTTGTGATTTATTGTGACTTAGTGATTATACCACTATTTTTTATAGATTCATTCAACTCATAAATTTTAATTCCAAACGTTGTCTCTAAAACATCATTTTTAGTCTCAAAATTTATAGGCAACTCTATTTTAGCTATATAATCAGACCTATTTAAAAATGATAAAAACTCATAATATCTCAAAGGTGTTGAAATTTGAGCAGAAGAATTTAAATCAAGTTGGATAAACTCTTCTGTTAATGGTACTTTTGATGAGTTTATTACATTTAATGTTAAAAAATATTCATTAGAATCTTTTAAAAATCTTTTTTGAGAAAAATCATTTAAAAAAGAGCTTATTATGTTTCTGTTTTCTTCTGCTAAATTTTTATATTCATGGCTCTTTTCTTTTAGATACTCTTCATTATGCTTTATTACCAAAGCCCTTTTTTGTTCTAATTTTGCAACTTTTTTATACTCTTTTATATTTGGAATTATTATTATAATAATTAATAAAAATATTACCATTATAAATGCAATCATAAAAAGTAGCAATTTTACAATATCTAACTCTTTAAATAGTTCAATCTTCTTCATGTGGTGCTATATTCCCGAATTGTTCTTTTGAAAATTTATTTACAGATACAAATTTATACCATCCATCATCATTCATGTAAAACGTAACCATAGAATCGTTAAATATAGATTTAAGCGGTGCAAGAAGTAAAAAATTATATACATCTTTTGTTGGTGTTACTCCATACATGATTAATGAATCTTCTGATATTATCACTTTTGAAAGTGTTATTTGGTCAGGTATCATCTCAAATAAATTTTTTAAACTCTGTTTTAATATCGTATTTGAAGCATATACATTTTGTGCTAAAACTTTTTGTTTTGTTACAAACTCTATTTTTGTTTCAAAATCTTTAATCTGTTCATTTATACTTTTTTCTTTTGCAAAAGAGTCTTGAATATTTGAGTTAAATTGATAAATTTTAAATTTTAAAAATAGATTGAAACCAAATATTATCATGATAGTTACTGTTAAAAAGGTAATCCAAATTTTTGTATCTTGCTCAACTAACCGTTTTACTCTTGGTTTTATAAAACTGTATTTCAAGGTATTACCTCTTTTTTAGCTAAATTATTTATAAGCAGTTCAAGCTGACACTCTTCAAATGTAATATCAAGTAA
>JACAEZ010000142.1 GCA_013388565.1 Campylobacterales bacterium
CAAGAATGTATTGGTAAATATCACAATAAAGAACGAGGAGTTTTTATTGTTAACTGATTTACTTAGATTGTCTTTTCAAAAGGTTAAATGTTATGATGTCGTGGAGTGAGATCACTAACTATTAATATTGCTCTTGATATTAAAAAAGATGTTGGTTTAAAATGGATTACACTTATTGCTGATAATGATAAATTATCTGATTATTATATTTCTGAATTTGGATTTGTAAAATCACAAAACAGTAAGAATAAACAGAATTATTTATTTGTAAAATTGTAAAAAACTCTTGATATAATTTTGAATGGAAGTTAAACTACTATTTAACTTCTATTCAATAAATCTTCAAACCCCGCCTCATCAACACATTTCACACCCAGCGATATAGCCTTATCATACTTGCTACCAGCATTTTCACCATATAATAAATAGTCTGTTTTTTTAGAAACACTCGAATTAACAACTCCACCTAAGCTTTCAATCAACTCTTTAAACTCATCTCTTGATTTGCTTAGTGTTCCTGTTATTACAAATGTCTTACCTGATAGTGCATCACTAACTGCCTTAACATTTGATGTAGGTTGGATAACCTCTATTAACTTTTCAATAAATCCATAATTTACAGTTGAAAATTCAACCAAAGAGTTTGCCATCTCTTCTCCAAAACCATCTATTGTTAGATAATTTTCTTTTGACTGTTTGTAAAATTCTAGCCCAAAATATTGACAAAGCTTTTTACTAGCCACTTCGCCAATATGTTCAATGCCAAGTGAATGTATAAATTTCCAGCACTCAATGCCTTTAGAGTTTTCTATTGAACTCAAAATATTAGCTATCTTTTTATCCTTAAATCCCTCTAATCCCAACATATCTTCAGCTTTTAGTGAGTAAATATCCAGAATATTTTTTATAATCCCTTTTTTAAATAAAACCTCAACTATCTTTTCACCAAGCCCATCGATATTTAGGCACTTCTTGCTAACAAAATGAATGATTGAGTTTAAAACTCTATCATGGCACTCTAAATTTTGACACTTGAGTAATGCCCCCTCATCAAGCAACTCACTACCACAAGTAGGGCATTTTGTAGGCTTTATGACATCAATCTCACTACCATCTCTTAGCTCTTGTATGCTTTTGATGATTTTTGGTATCACATCACCACTTCGTATGATTACAACCTTGTCACCTATTTTTATGCCTTTTCTAGCTATCTCATCAAAGTTATGAAGTGTTGCATTTTGAATGATAGCCCCATCAATCTCAATACTTTCAAGTCTAGCCACAGGGGTTATAACCCCAGTTCTTCCTACTTGATAATCAACACCTACAAGCTTTGTAGTTCTTTCAACTACTGGAAACTTAAAAGCAGAGGCAAACTTTGGGTTTTTGACAGTATAGCCTAACTCATTTTGAATATGTATCTCATCAACTTTTATCACCATGCCATCAAGCAACATCTCGATACTATCTCTATTTTTTAAAATCTCTGTATAAATTTCAACTATCTCTTTTTGATTTTTGCAATGTTTTGAGTATGGTGGCTTTAAAAACCCTAAGTTATAAACAAACTCCATGACCTCTTTAATGCTAGATATATTCAAGCTATTTTTACCAACACCCCAAGGATAAAACTTCAGCTTACGACTAGCCGTGATTTTACTATCAAGTTGTCTTAAGCTACCAGCAGACATATTCCGTGGGTTTGAGAATAGTTGTTCGCCATTTTTTGTTCTTTGGTTGTTTATAACTTCAAAATCAGCTTTAGAGATAACCACCTCGCCTCTAATTTCTATCAACTCTTTATAATCTATTGTTAGTGGAATTGATTTTATAGTTTTTGCATTTTGTGTTACATCTTCACCAATAGTCCCATCACCTCTTGTTATAGCTTTAATTAATACACCATTTTCATAGATAAGATTTAGACTAGCACCGTCAAATTTTGGCTCACAATAAAATGAAGCAGTTGGGTAATGTTTAGTTATTCTCTCAAACCAAGTTTGAAGTTCATCTTCATTAAATATATCTTCTAAACTCCACATTCTCTCAAAATGATTAGCCTTTAGAAACTCATCAAGTGGTTTATCACCCACCCTTTGAGTAGGTGAGGCAGGTGATATTAATGTTGGGTTATTTTCTTCATAAGCTTGTAAAGTTCGGTAGAGCTTATCATATTCGTAATCACTTACTAGCGGATTATCATGGACATAGTATGCAATCGAGTAGTTATTTAGTAATTCAACTGTTTTTAAATACTCTTCATGACTCATTTTGAAACCTTTTTAAAAAATAGATACTACAAATTTTGTAATAAAATAACCACCCACAAATAGCCAAGCAAACATCAAGAATGCCAAATAAACAGGTTTCATACCAACATTTTTAAATTTGTTTAGGTTTGTTTCCATACCCAATGCACACATAGCCATAGTTAGTAAAAATGTATCCAAATCATTTATAAATGTCACAACATTTGATGGCAGTAGTGATAATGAATTAAATCCAGCTACAACAATAAACCAAACCGCAAACCATGGAATAACAAGTTTTGTTTGAGAGCCGTTACTGTTTGCTTGTTTTGAAAGCCAAATGCCCAAAATTATCAAAAGTGGGGCTATCATCATAACTCTTGTCATTTTAACGATTATCGCACTATCACTAGCTACTTCACCACTAGCATTTCCAGCTGCTACAACATGAGCTACTTCATGAACAGTAGCACCGATATAAATACCAACTGTTTTTAAATCCATATCAAAAAAACCAGCTTTATAAAGGGCAGGGTACAAAAACATAGCAATAGTTCCAAACAAAACAACCGTTGAAACCGCTATCGCACTTTTATAAGGCTCACTTTTTAGAACTGGTTCAGTAGCCAGTACAGCAGCTGCTCCACAAACCGAACTACCAGAAGCACACAAAATAGATGTCTCTTTATCAAGTTTAAATAGTTTCACACCCAAATATGCACCAAGTAAAAAAGTAGTCGTTAGCATGATAACATCAACAACAAGCCCAGCCATTCCAACTTCAGCAATTTGTTGAAATGTAACTCTAAATCCATAAATAATAATAGCAAATCTTAAAATCTGTTTTGTAGAAAATATAATCCCAGGTACCCACTCTTTTGGTAGATTATTTCTAAGTGTATTACCATAAATCATACCAATTACAATTCCGATAATCAAAGGGCTAATGCCAAGTGACTTGAAAAAACTCCACTCACCCATAAATGTAGCAGCCATAGCAAAGAGTGCTACAAACCAAATACCACTGAATGTATTTGTTCGATTTTCTTTGCTAAATGCCACTACTGTTTACCTTTAAAATTTGGATTATTTGTTGGTTTGTTATTAGCAGGTTTTGTATTTTTATTTGTAGGCTTTTGACCTTTATTGTCAGGTTTTGTAGGTTTTTTACTTTTATTTGATTTCTCTTCATTTTCTAATTTAGCAACTTGAATTCCCATCGTTAGCATAATAATAGAAAAGAAAACCTCATCAAGCATCTCTTCTTCAAATTTTAACTCTTCATCATCGAGTCCATACATAATAGAGAATAAAAACCCAATCAATTCAAAACTATCTTCATTTCCAAGAGCCTTTGAGATAGCCTTTTTCATACCTTCTTCATCAGATATTTTATCCATATCAATATTTAAAGCTTCAAATGTACTATCCAAAAAGTCTTCAATAATAGCTATAAGTCGCTCCTCTTTCTCCTCTAAAATCGATAAAAATATCTCTTTTAAAACTTTTACAATTTTTGCTAAAAAGCCATTTTTCTCATCAGCTAAATCACCTAAAAGCAACTCAATATCTTGAAATGTTTTAACAACACCATTATAAAATGACATAAATATATTTACAAATCTCTTTTCATCATCTTTAGATTTAAACTCAATAGTCCCTAAATATGGTTCAATTACAATAACAGGATTCACAACCTTTTTTTGATTATAAATATTCAAACACTCAAAAAAAATCTCCGTTGTATCTATCGTTTCATCAAAACTTTTAAACTCTTCATGAAAAGCTTTTAAGCTCTCAACTGTAAATTTTTCCGACTTTATCACTCCGTTTCCTTTTTGTTAATTTAGTTTTTAGAATACAAATCATCTCTAAACTATTGAGTACAATTATAACACTTATAAGCTTTTTAATGTTTTTTTGACAAGCAGTTTTTATAAATTTCTCACACCCCTGGAGCTTTCCACATAGATTCAGTGATACTCATATCTACAAGCTCTAACTGTTTTTTATATGCGATTTGCCACTTTTCTTTTATTTCACTATATATTTTATTATTTTTTTGATTTGGCTCAAAACTCTTTTCAACTTTCACCCAATCCAAACAAGCTTCACTACTATCTTTAAAGTGACCAACAGCGATAGCTCCAAGCATAGCACCACCAAGTGAAGTAGCCTCTTTTACAGCTGGTACTTTTATGCTTTTATTTGTCACATCAGCTAATATTTGCCCCCAAAGTTTCCCTTTTGAGGCACCTCCAGCAAATGTAAGTGAATCGATTTTGACATTTGAGAAGTTGATGATATTGTCCAAATTTATGCTACTTACGATACAAGCATTTTCTAGTATTGACCTAAACATCTCTTTTTTAGAGCAAATTTTGGGATTTATATTTAGATTTAAAAATGAAGGTGATGCATGATACCATTTGCCATAGTTCATGACATCTGAAAATATCGGCATAACACCGTTTGAGCCGACATTTGCACCACTTGCTAACTCTTCTAAAATCTCGTATGTATCGATACCTCTTTTAATAGCTTCCATTTTTTCGGTTTCACAAAATACATCTCTAAACCATCTAGTAACAAGCCCTACAAAAAATGTAATCCCTTCAGCTTGAATTAAACCTCTTTGAACATGAGGGTTTATTCTAAGTTTCATATCGCTATCTACACAAACTTTATCCAAATTTACAATCTGTTGCCAAAATGTTCCGCCCAAAATCGCACTGTCACCGCTTTTTACAACACCAAGTCCAAGGCTACCTAATTGCACATCACCGCCACCAGTCACAACGACACAAGACTCACTTAGTCCTGTTAGTTTTGCACACTCTTTTGATACACTCCCTACAATCTCGCCACTTTCATATATGTTTGGAAAAATATCATCTTTAAGATTAACTTTTGTCATCATATCACTTTGCCAAGTTCTTGAACTTAGATTAAAAATCCCACTTGTCCCTGCATTTGACGGCTCACTGACCAACTCTCCACTTAGTTTAAATATTATCCAATCACTAAGCATATTCATTTTATACATTTTGTCATA
>JACAEZ010000191.1 GCA_013388565.1 Campylobacterales bacterium
ATCATAAATCTTTTAACTCAATCAATTAGCTTTTATATTTATGAAGGTTTTTTATCGCTTTATGTAGCTATGTTTTTTGGCACACTTAGTGGGCTTGTAGTCAAATATATTTTAGATAAAAAGTATATCTTCTATCACAAACCTAAAAGCAAAGTAGATGATGGTAAAAAGTTTTTGTTATATTCATTCATGGGAGTCTTTACAACAATTATATTTTGGGGATTTGAGATAGGTTTTGATTATATTTTTGAAAGTGAAAGTGCTAAATATTTAGGTGCTACTATTGGTTTAGCTATTGGATATATTGTGAAATATTTTTTAGATAAAAAGTTTGTTTTTAAAAACAATTTGTAGCCAATATTTGCTACAATACACCAAAACTAAAAGGATTTATAATGGTTTTAGATACAACAGTAAGAGCTAGAATAGATAATAATCTAAAAAATGAGGTTGAGGCAATATTTTCTGAAATAGGTATCACAACATCTCAAGCAATTGTGCTTTTTTTGAAAAAAGTAAAAAGAGAGAGAGGAATACCATTTGATTTAAAAATACCAAATGAGACAACTATAAAAGCTATGAATGAGGCTAAAAATTTAGATGGCGAAGTGTGTAGTTTAGATGAGTTTAATAAATGCTAAAACTTTTTAGAACAAAAACTTTTCTAAAAGAGTATAAAAAGCTAAATATTAGCGACCAACACTATGCTAAATATGTGGAATATATAACAATACTTTTGAAAGAAGAGAGACTTCCAGCCGAAGCACTTAACCACAATCTTCAAGGAAATTATAAGAATTATAGCGAGTTTCATATAAGTGGAGATTTGCTTATAATATATTTAATTGAAGATGGCTATTTGAAGCTTGTTAGAATTGGCACACATGCACAACTGTTTGAATAAATAATAAAATAGTAAAAGAGTAATTATGAATTTATCATCATGGGGAAATTATCCAAAAATTGAAACAAAAGTTTTTTCATTTGAGAATGAAAATAGATTAAAAGAGATTTTATTACAAGATTTAGAGTTTATATCTTTTGGAAATGGTAGAAGTTATGGCGATAGTGCGATAAATAGAAATATTATTCACACCAAAAAATACAACTCATTTTTGGCATTTGATGAAATTTCTGGAATTTTACACTGTGAAAGTGGTGTTTTACTTAGTGAGATACTTGATAGCTTTGTAAAACGAGGATATTTTCTTGAAATAACCCCTGGAACAAAACTTATTACAGTTGGTGGTGCGATTGCAAGTGATGTTCATGGAAAAAATCACCACAAAATGGGCTGTTTTAGTGAATGTGTGAAAGAGTTTAATCTAATGCTTCCAAATGGTGAAATAAAAAATGTTCAAAAAGGTGATGAGCTTTTTAAACTAACTTGTGGTGGAATGGGACTTAGTGGAGTGATTTTAGATGTGAAATTAAGGCTTAAAAAGATAAATTCTAAATACATTGCACAAAAAACTTTTAAAACAGAAAGTTTGCAACAAACTTTTGAGATTTTTGAAAAATATAAAGATGAAAATTACTCCGTAGCTTGGATAGATTGCCTTGCAAAAGATAATCAAATTGGCAAAAGTTTAGTTATGTTTGGAGATTTTTTAGATGATGGAGATTTGGATTACAAAGAGAAAAGCAAATTAACTATTCCATTTGATTTTCCAACATTTACACTAAACTCATTAAGTGTCAAAGCATTTAACTATCTATATTACAATAAAGCTCCAAATGGTGAAAGTCATAAAAAAGTTGATATTGATACATTTTTTTATCCACTTGATAGTATAAATTATTGGAATAGAATTTATGGCAAAAATGGCTTTACTCAATATCAATTTATCTTACCAAAAGAGAGTAGTTTCGATGGTTTGAGTGAGATTTTAAGAGAGATTTCAAATAGTAACAAAGGCTCATTTTTGGCAGTATTAAAGCTTTATGGCAAAGCAAATGAGAACTATTTATCATTTCCAATAGAAGGATATAGCTTAGCACTTGATTTTAAGATTGAAAATGGGCTATTTGCATTACTTGACAAGCTTGATAAAATCGTAGTCAAATATGGTGGGAGAATTTACCTAACCAAAGATTGCAGAGTGAAACGAGAAATTTTTGAAGTTGGTTATCCACAAATTGATAAGTTTAGAGCTTTAAGAAAAGAGTATGAGATGGATAAGAAATTTAATTCACTTCAAAGCATTAGAGTTGGGATATGAGAAATTTAATCGGAGATAAAAATGAATACAATAGCTATAAATTATGAAAATGAGAGTACAAGAGAGAAGATAGTGCTATTTTTGAAAAATTTTTTATCAGAAGATGTTGAAATTTGTGATTTGCAAAATATAAAAGATTTAATTCTGATAGAAGAGGCAAAAAAAGAGAGACTTCCAAATATAAAATTTGAAGATGTTTTGAAAGAGTCCGCTTTATGAAAACAACCAAAGCAGTGGATACAAGATGGATACAAAGATTTAATAACTTTAAAAAAGCACTTAAGCAACTAAGTGATGCTGTCGAGTTGTCAAAAAAAAGAGAACTGTCACTTTTGGAAAAACAAGGTCTAATACAAGCATTTGAATTTACTCATGAATTGGCTTGGAATTTACTCAAAGATTATTTGGAGTATCAAGGAAATCAGGAGATAAGAGGTTCAAGAGATGCAATAAGAGAGGCTTTTAAGGTGGGTTTGATAAAAAATGGAGAGATGTGGATGGAGACGATAAAAGCAAGAAATATCACCTCCCATACATACGATGAAGAGTTGGTTCAAATTGCTTACAAAACAATAGCGAATGATTATATACTCCTTTTTTATGAGATTGGTGAAACTTTTACTGAAATTGAGCTAAAAGAGCAAAATCTATGAATATTGGACTGAAAGAAGAGCTAATAAAAAAAATAAAAGATACATTAAAACAAAATTCAAAAGTACAAAGTGTGATACTTTTTGGTTCAAGAGCAAAAGGTGTGGCAAAAAATGGTTCTGATATTGATTTAGCTATTGTTGGTGATGGTATTGATTTTAAAGATTTATGCAAAATGGGAGCAAAGCTTGATGAACTTGATTTGCCGTATAAAATAGATATAATAAACTATAATTCGATAGCAAATGAAGAGTTGAAAGAGCATATAGATAGGGTTGGGATATGTTTATAAAAAATCAATATAATATGGAGTGAAAAAATGAGTTATGTTTTGATAATTGGTGCAAAAAGTGACATTGCAAAAGAGGTGGCAAAAGAGTATGCAAATGCTGGATATGATTTGTATTTAGCAAGTAGAGAGATTGAGAGTTTAGCAAAATTTGAGAATGATTTAAAAGTTAGAAGTCAAATTGATATAAAGTTATTAGAGTTTGATTTATTAGATTTTGACTCTCATGAAAGCTTTTATAATAGTTTAAATCCAAAACCAACTATCACAATTTGTGTAGCTGGATATTTAGGAGAGCAAAAAAAGGCTCAAACTGACTTTAATGAAGCTAAAAAAATTATTGACACAAACTACACTGGATGTGTGAGTATATTAAATATTGTTGCAAATGATTATGAAAAAAATCGAGTTGGTTCTATTGTTGGTGTAAGCTCTGTTGCTGGTGATAGAGGTAGAAAATCAAACTATATTTATGGTAGTAGCAAAGCTGGTTTTAGTGCATACTTAAGTGGACTTAGAAATAGGTTACATGACTTTAATGTCAAAGTTTTAACTGTAAAACCTGGGTTCGTATATACCAAAATGACTGAAAATTTAGATTTACCACAAAAACTAACAGCCACTCCAGAAGATGTAGCAAAAGATATATTTAAAGCAGAGCAAAGTGGAAAAGATGTACTTTATACAAAATGGATATGGAGATTTATTATGTTAATTATCAAACATATTCCAGAGTGGATATTCAAAAAAATGAGTATTTAGAAATTATAATTTATACCAAAACCCAACTAAACAACCCATCTAACATTACCAACAATTAAACAAAATTATGAAACAATAACAACAACAATAACAACTAAGAAG
>JACAEZ010000162.1 GCA_013388565.1 Campylobacterales bacterium
GTATCTAATAATGTTTCTGTTGATTTAAGTATCTTATAAATCATTTGCTTTTGTTCTAGTGGAAGTTTAGATACATCAGTAGTCTTTAATTTATCTATATCTGGATTTACTCAAAATGGTATATTATCTCTAGCTTGTTGTATTCAATCATCTAAAGTTATATTTACTGCTTTTCAATCAATAAAGTCAACATAACTTCATTTTTCTAACAGTCTCTTAACTTTATCTTGTTGTTTTTGATTATAATATCAGCTACTTTATCTGCATTATCATCTGATACAACAACTTCTACTTTAAGTTTTGGTAAAAAATCTACAACATATTCAGCACCTCTATAAAGTTCTGTATGACCTTGTTGTCTCCCATAACCTTTCACTTCAGTTATGGTAAGACCTGTAATTCCAGCTTCTGTTAAAGCATCTTTTACATCATCAAGTTTAAAAGGCTTGATTATAGCTTCTATTTTTTTCATGGTAATTCCTTTATATTTTTATTATCTTAGATTAAAAGCTTTTTCGCCGTGAGCTGATTCGTCTAATCCGATATTCTCTTCAACTTCACTCACTCTTGCATCGCCACTTAACATAGAAGATACTTTAAATACTATTGCTGTCATGATAGCACTATAAATGATTGTTACAACAACCGCTTTTAATTGTATTACTACTTGACTACCATTTCCATATAATAGACCTGTACCAAGACTATTTATTGATGGGTCTGCAAAAATACCAGTAGCGATAGCACCCCAAATACCAGCTAAACCATGAATACCAAAAACATCTAAAGAGTCATCATATTTGAATTTTTTCTTAAGTGTGTGAACACCAAATAAACCTATAAAACCTGCTACAACACCAATTATTAAAGCACCAGTAACATTTACAAAACCAGCTGCTGGAGTAATAGCTACAAGTCCAGCTACAGCACCTGATGCAAAACCTACCAAAGTAAACTTTTTAAACATAACATATTCAGTTAAAACCCAACTCATAGCAGCAATTGCAGCGGCTATATTTGTAACCAAGAAAGCATTTGCCGCGATACCATCAGCACCTAATTCACTTCCAGCATTAAACCCAAACCATCCAAACCATAATAAAACTGCACCAAGAACAGTAAATGCAACACTTGAAGGGAAAAGTGCTTTTGCAAAATCTGCTCTACGACCTAGCATAATAGCCATAACCAAACCAGCAACACCAGCATTGATATGTACAACTGTACCACCAGCAAAATCTAAAGCACCATCTTTAGCTAAAAAGCCTCCACCCCATACCCAGTGAGCTACAGGAACATAAACAATAGTTACCCAAAGAACTGTAAAAATCATCCATGTAGAAAACTTCAATCTATCAATTACCGCACCACTAGCCAAAGCTACAGTAATCGCAGCAAAAGTCATTTGAAAAGCAACAAATAGTAAAGTAGGAATACCACCTACACTCCATATATCATCAACTTTTATACCACTAAGTAATATATTTTCTAAACTACCGATAACTCCATTTATATCTGTTCCAAAACTTAATGAATAAGCCCATAAAATCCATACAATCGAAGCTATACAATAACCAGCAAAACTCATAGCCATTGTATTTAAAAGGTTTTTACTTCTTGTTAAACCACCATAAAACAGAGCCAAACCAGCAGGTGTCATAAGCATAACAAGTGCTGTCGCCATAATAATCCATGCTGTATTTCCCGTGTCAAGTTTAGGTGCTTCATCTGCAAATAGTGCCATTTGAGACAGAAGACCAACTGCTAAGAATGATTTTTTCATCATTTCCTCCTTTGTTTTATTTCGTCTATTCGACTTTGACAATAAAATTATATCAATAAAGTGCTACGATTTTGTCGCTATAAATGATTAAAAAATAGGCAGTTTAGATTTGTTTTGTGCTTAAATAGTAAGAATAGTGGTTTTAATGATTTAACAGAAATTTTTTTATTTGTCCAAGCTTTAAACTAATAAACCCAAATTTTGCAATAGAGTTTAGATTTGTTTGATAGATTGACTCAAATATTTTCCAAAATTGATTTTTTGGGTGAGAGTAGTAAAAACAGTTTTGACATGATTTGATACTTGGAAAAGTCCCAAGTATCAATGTTTTTGAAGAGTTATAAATTATTGGTTCAAATGGGTGAAAAATCGTGTTCAAATTAAACTGGAAATACCCTAAGTGCATTGTCAAGTTTTGCTTTTAGTACATTTTCTATCGCAAAAAGTGTCCCTGTTGAGCTACTAGCACAACCGCTACAAGCACCCAAATATCTAATATAAACATCTGTATGAGAGCCACTATCTTTTACATCTAATATTTCGATATTTCCGCCATCCATGACAAGCATAGGTCTGATATTTTCATCGATTATACTCTCGATTGCTTTTATCTTTTGAACGATTGTCATGTCGTTAAATGCGACAGTTCCACCACCAAAAACAGTATTTGCATTTTGTAGAAGTTTATCTTTTTCCATCTCTTCTCTAGTCTCTCTTAAAATATCAACCAAATAGTACTCTCTATCTTCATGACCACCTGGTTTTATGCATGATTTGCAAAATGCTCCAGCTTTTGTGTAGTTTGTAATATCTTCTACCGTTTTCAAGTCATTTAGTCTTATAACCTCTTTGATAGTTGAAAGGCTTACTCTAGCACACTCACAGACGATAATCTCTTGTTCAAAACTAGCCATATCAACACCTTTGTAAAGTGAGGCTGCTTTTTTGATAACATCATAAGCCATAACTGAACAGTGCATTTTTTGAGGTGGAACAGCTGGAATATCTGGAGAGTCTCTTAAAGCCATCTCAACATCTAAGTTTGTGATTTTTACAGCTTCATCGACACTTTTACCGATACAAAGTTCAACCATCATGTCACTACTAGCAATCGCAGTACCACATCCAAAACTCTCATATTTTGCATTTTCGATAATATCTCCGTTTGGATTTACAAGCCAATAGAGTCTAACAGCATCGCCACAACTTTCAGCTCCAAAATCAGCAACGATTAGTTTGAAACCTTTGCTATCAGCCTCTTCTTGTGTAAATCTACCTCTATGTTTTGGGTTGTTCATAAGTTCTGCTACTTTATTTGAGTACTCTTCCCAAATAGAGCCACCAATTAAATCATTTTTTGCCATATTTTTATCCTTTCTTTATTCTGCATAACTACCAGATATTTCTCTAAGCCTAATTACAGCTTTTTTGAAAACATCTATCGTATAATCAATCTCATCTTCTGTTGTAAATCTACTAAGACTTAGTCTAATAGCCGTGTGAGCCAACTCTTTATCAGCTCCAACCGCCATCAAAACTGGATTTGCCTCCAAATCTTCACTAGCACAAGCACTTCCAGTACTAGCTGCAATTCCTGCTTTATTTAAATCCCAAAGCATAGCTTCACCCTCAACACCTTTAATGCTTATTAACATCGTGTTTGGAGTTCTTTTGTCTCTACTTGTTACAACAAATGTTTTTGGAATTTGTAAAAGTGCATCTTCTAGCTTATCTCGAAGTCTTCTAACCTCTTTGTTTTCATATTCAATCGCATCATTTGCCAACTCCATAGCCAAACCCATACCGACTATTCCAGCTACATTTAATGTCCCAGACCTTCTACCGCCCATGTGTTCGCCACCATGAAGTAGTGCTGATAACTCTTGAGAATTTTTGATATAAAGCCCACCGACACCTTTTGGGCCATGAAATTTGTGAGCTGAAAATGATAGAAAATCAACCTCTACATCTTGAACATCAACTTTTATCTTACCAACTGCTTGAACACCATCTGTGTGGAAAAGTACATTTTTTTCTTTGCAAATTTGAGCTATCTCTTTTATTGGGAAAATTGCCCCTGTTTCATTATTTGCCCACATGATTGATACAAGTGCGGTTTTGTCTGTTATAAAATCTTTTACAGTGTGAGCCTCTACGATACCATCATGATTAACTGGTAGATAAGTGACTTTAACACCCAATGTTTCAAGCCATTTACATGTGGAATAAATCGCTGGATGTTCGACTTCAGATATGATTATATGGTTTTTATCGCCATTTAAGATTTTATCAAAATAGACGGCTTTTAAAACCCAGTTATTGCTTTCAGTGGCACATGATGTAACAATAATGTCATCATCATCACTTGCATTTAAACCTTTATAAAGCTGGTTCATAGCAGTTCTAAGGGCTGGATGTGTCTCTGAACCAAAACTATGTAGTGAGTTTGGATTGCCATACATTTGACAAAAAAATGGACTCATAACATCATACACCTTTGGGTCAACGATTGTGGTAGCATTATTATCTAAATAGACTCTTGTCATGTTGATTACCTTTAAATTAATTAGGACAAAAATTATCTCATTAAAAGAATTTTAAGAAAAATGAATTTAAACAAAGCTTAAAATGAAATTATATACAAACAGCCTTAAAATGATTGTTTAAAAACTGTTCAAGATAGTTGTATATACCAAATCAAAATATAAACATATATCTAAAAATCACCAATCCACCTTATACAAAAAAAGATAAATTTATTGGGGCTTCTTGTAAACTTATATTATTTTGTTCTTTCATGTTTGTTGTTGTATCTTAGTTTGTATTAGCATGAAATAACCGTGGTAAAACACTTACATGAGTACACTCTAGCTAAACCTTTATAAAACCAAAAGTTATCAAAAAACCTACAATAAATAGCAAAATAATAGAACTTTTTTGAATAATGATTTTATAGCTATTTAACTCTGTCAATATCTTTTTTGCTACTTCACTTAAAAAAAAGCCGTAAAATAAAAAAGATACGATAACAGCTCCAAAACCAAAGACTAAAGCATTCATGATAGAATTTATTAGAGTATCACTTTTTGCACTGATTGATATTAGTGTTAAAAGTGGTAAGCATGGATTTAATCCCATGCTAAATCCAAGTCCAAAATAACCAAAAAAGCCGATACTTTTTTTCATATCAACTACACAGCTTTTTTTATCAAACCATAAAAGAGTAGCCAATATCATGGTGATTAAACCACTAATTATAGATAGAAGTTGTTGATTTTGTAGTAGCGATAAAATAAATATTCCAGCTATAAATGCAAATATGCTAAGTAACATATAACTAGCTACTCTTCCTATGCTAAAAATTGTCACTATTTTCAAACCATCTTTTGAATTTGCCAAAATGATAGGGCTTAAAAGTGGCATACAGCTAAGCATACAACTACTTAAACCATAACTAAACGATAGTAAAAATAGTGAAACTAAGGATATATCCATCAGCTCTCTTTTTCTATCTTTATTCGTTTTTTGAAATACTCTTTGTTTGATTTAAATATCGAAAATTTACCATATTTGATACTTAATACATCATCATGAGGGCAAAACTCTACACATCTTCCGCATAGTGTACAATCATTAAATGTTATATTTTTATTTACTGCTTGTTGTTGTATCTCTACTATATCCATAGGACATGCTTTTACACACATTTTGCAACTATCACACTTTGAAGAGCCATTTTTTGTAAGCTTTAAAAAAGAGAGTTTTTTAAATACACTTTGAAGTGGAAGCATTGGACAAATTCTGCAAAATGGTTGTTTGATAAATAGTGCAAGTGCAATCATAAGCCCAAATAGTAAATCTGCGATAAGTGACAAAATAAAGTACCAAGTTGATGCACTATCTATATAAATTTGAGAAAAATCGCCTACAAATAGTGTAGTTAAAATTCTACTAGGACAAATAGAACAATATGCCGAACCAAACTCATGACCTAAAATACCAACACCTGTAAGAATTGGAAATATAAATATCAAAAACAAAAATATCAGCCATTTTGTAACTCTTGTAGCTTTTATGGTATTTATATTTAATGTCTCAATCTGTTTTATTTTAAGCTTTTGTGCTACGATGTTTAAAACCTCTTGAAAAAATCCAAGCGGACAGCTCCAGCCACAAAAGGCTTTATTAAAAAGCAGTATCAAAATAAAAAATGTACCTAATGTAATAAGTGTTGGCATCAAAGAGCTTAATATATCAGCTCCATTAAATATATTTGCTACTCTATGGTCCATTTGATGTTGAAGTGGAATTAATGCACAATAATCTCCACCTTGCCTATCATAAGCACAAGATAGTGCAGGTAGTGCTTGAGTTAATTTATCTGTTGAGTAAAATGTGTTAAATAGATATGCTCCATAAACAAAAACTATAAAGCTAAATAGTTGAACAACTCTTCTAAGTGAGGTTAATGTTAAAAATTTATCCATTTGCTTCCTTTTTAAAATAGACTCTATAAATTAAAAAACCAATCAACAAACCTAAAAATATAGTAACTAATCCATAAAATCTATCATATCTATATGTTGAAGGATTTGCAAAATACTCTAATGATAGTGTTGTTGTGTAGTTTTCAAAAGATGTTTCTAAATTAAAATAAGAGCCTTTTTTAAAATCATCTTTTATATCATCAGGTAAAATAAATGAAACAACACCGTTTTTATCTGTTTTTCCAACTATTTGACTATCTTTAGTTGTCAATGTTACATTTACATTTGAAATAGGTTTATTAGATAATTTCACAACAAAATCGTACTCTTCTAAACTTTTATATCTATCATAGACCTCTCCCAAAACAATAAAAAATAAATATAAAAATAGATAATATTACAAATGGCAAAAACAATAAAAAATAAAAAA
>JACAEZ010000174.1 GCA_013388565.1 Campylobacterales bacterium
AAATATGGTTCAAAAATTTTATCTATAATATTTGGTTCAATTCCTCCACCGCAATCTTTAATTGTAATTTTTCCACTATTTTCATCTTTTGAAAGATTTATATAAATATCACCACTAATCTCATTTTTAAGCATTGTATCTTTTGCATTTGATAATAGTGCATATATTGCACTATTAAAATCAGCAACTTTACCAACAATATGAAAATCATCTCCATTTAAAACAATATTTATATTTTGTTTTGAAAATTCAAGTGAGACTAATGAAACAAGTTCGCTAATACACTTTTTTACACTAAATTTTATATTTGCATTATTTGAAGAGAAACTATTGTGAAAATCACTGATTGTTTTTGATAAAAATTCCAGTTGTTTAGTAATCATGCAAGAGTAATTACTCATCTCTTCTTTTGATAATTCATCTTCCAAAAATGCCTCTTCCATTAGTTGAACAGTAGTACTAATAGTTGCTAATGGTTGTCGCCAATGGTGGGCTATATTGCTTAGTAGCTCTTTTATAGACTCTAATTTTGATTTATGGATTAATAATCTATCTTTTTCTCTAAGTTCTGCTATTTTTTCTTGAACAATTTTTTCAAGATTTGCATTTAACTCTTTTAATCTATCTTCGCTAATTCTAACTTTCTCTTGAGCTTCTACTATATCTGTAATATCATTTGCAATAACCAATATTCTAAGATTACCTTTATTGTCTCTTAATGGTTTTTTGATAGATTGGTAATGGTGGACTTTTCCACTTTTTGCATCTGTTGATTGTTCATATACAACAGTTGTTTTAAAACTGTCCATGATTTCTCTAATATTTTTAAAATAAAATTCAACTTGTTCAATATTTGGATTAAAATCAATGTCACTTTTACCTATAATATCTTTTGTATTTGTTCCATAAAGCTCTGCTAATGCTCTATTTGCAAGTAAAAATTTACCATCATAATCTTTTAATATAATAATATTAGGACTCTCATCAATAACTATTCTAAAAAGTTCTAACTGTTCTTGTATATCATCTGTTGTAATAATTTGTTCATTGTTCAATTTTAATCCTTTTTACTAGCAATAATTAATTAAAAAATATTTTAACAAATTGTTAATAATTTATTAATTAACTGTCCTATATTTAAATATATTCCCACACATTAATATCAGAACCATTTTCTAAAACAATCTCTCCAAAAACTATTTTTTTTACAACAAGTGCCACTTCAATAGGCTCTCTACCCTCATATTGAGTTGATTTTGTAGCAACTAAATCTGGATTTATTGTATAAAATTTTAACCCTTCATGCTCTTTTAATAGTGACTTTGTAAACTCTCTAAGAGCTGATTTTGTAGCATTAAAAATAGCCATGTTTAAAGAGTGTTCAAATAAACTTTTTGCACCAATATTTATAACTGTACTTTTTATAAATGGCAAACATTCATGAAGCAATTTAACAGCACCTTCAAAATTTACCTTTATTTGATTATCTATCTCAATAAAATTTTGTTCGCTAAATTTTTTCTTTACACAAAGTCCAGCATTATTTATCAAAATATCAAAAAAGCCAACATCTTTAGTAGCGCTATTTACAAAATGTTTTATAGAAGAGTCATCTTTTAGATTTAATCTATAAATCTTTACACTACTAGCACCAAGAGAGATTAGTTCATTTTTTGTAACTTCCATGCCCTCTATATCTCTCTCATAAGTCAAAACAAGTTCATACCCCTCTTTTGCAATTGCAAACATCATAGCTATCGCTTTTCCTATACCGCCATTTGCACCTGTTATTGCTACTGTTTTTATGAAAATCCTTTAATCTATTAGTTTATGAATAAAAATTTTATCTTTGTCAATTATACTAATCCCATCAAACTCCACATTTTCACTCTCAAAATCATCTCTTAAATGACTTCCTCTTGACTCTTTTCTAAAAAATGCTGATTTGATATAGAGTTTTGATAACTCTATTTGCGATAAAAACTCCAAAAAGTTTTTCAAATCTGTATTAAAAGTTGTTGATTTATCACCTATTTTATATTCATGAACATCAATATTTTCTATAAAATTTAAAGCTTTTATCAAAGAGTTTTCATTTTTTACAATACCAGCAAAATTATATAAAATATCACTCAATTCATCTTTTGTTTTATAGAAATTTTTATCCCCATTTAGACTAAAAATCACATCTAAATTTGATGAATTTTCAAATTTAATATCTTGAAAATTTTGACTTTTAATATACTCAAATGCACATTGCACAGCAATTTTTCCAAAAACAAGCAATTCGCTTAAAGAGTTTCCACCAAGTCTATTTGCTCCATGAATATTTGATTGAGATGCTTCACCAACTGCAAATAATCCTCTAATCGAACTTCTAGCAAAATTATCAACTAAAACCCCACCCATGCTATAGTGTGCAGCTGGTTTTATCGGTAAAAGCTCACTAGCTATATCAATATTTTCATGAAGTTTTGCAAGTTTTAACTCTTGAGGCATGACATGTTTTAAAATATGACTAATATGCCTAACATCTAAAAAAACCTCTTTTCCTTTTTGTAACTGTTCATGAATGGCTTTTACAACAACATCTCTAGCTAATAGTTCATTTACAAATCTTTCATTATCTGAATTTAATAAATATCCGCCTTCGCCTCTTGCACTTTCACTTATTAAAATAGAGCTACTTTTCAAAGCTGTTGGATGAAACTGCACAAATTCAAGATTTGACAATACGGCACCTGCATTATAAGAGGCTAAAATACCATCGCCAATGGTTGAAAGTTGATTTGTAGAGTGTTTGCCAAAAATTCCAGAGTAGCCACCACTTGCCAATATTACACTTTTTGCTTTTATAGTTTTAACTTCTGAAGTTTTTATATCTAAAAACTCTGCACCATAAATTTTATTTTCGTCAACCAAAAATTTTAGTAGTTTATAGTTGTTTAAAAAAGGGATTTGAAGCTTGTTTGCATAATCAAATAGTACATGAAGAACTCTAAGCCCTGTATAATCTTTTGCATAACAAGCTCTTTTATTTCTAGCTCCACCAAGTTTTCTTTGAGCTATTTTTTCACCATCTCTACTAAAAGCCATACCAATAGAGTCTAAAAATTCAATCTCATCTAAAATATTATTGCAAAAAATCTCAACTGCATTTTTTGATGCCAAATTTTTAGAAGATATTAGTGTATCTTCTACATGATAGTTTGTTGTATCTTCATAAAGTGCTGCATTCATGCCGCCTTGTGCCATGCAAGTTTGAGAATTTGTAGGGTTAGTTTGAGAAACTACTAACACATCAAGCCCCAATTTTTTAGCCTCAATCTAAGCTCTTAAACCAGCACCACCATTTCCAATAATTAATATATCTATCATGATTTATCTCTCAAAAAATCTTCTATATTTTTATAAGTTTGTTCTAAAAGTTTATTTCTAGCCTCTATACTACTCCATGCAATATGTGGAGTAATTAATAAATTATCTCTATTTTTTATCTTTAAAAGTGGTGAATTGACATCTAGCGGTTCGATAGCAGTTACATCAAGAGCTACAAAAATCTCTTTTTCATCTAAAATTTTTGCCAAATCATCTTCATTTATAATACCACCTCTACCTAAATTAAGTAACACAGCTTTAGTTTTAATTAACTTCATATTTTCATAATTAAGTAAATTTTTACTATTCTCATTTAAAGGTGCATGAATAGAGATAATATCACTAGTTGAAAGTAACTCATCTAATGAGACTCTTTGAAAATCAGTAGAGTTATTATTGTTTGAAGTTGAATAATAGATTATATTTGCACCAAATGCTTTCGCAACATTTGCAACATTTTTGCCAATCTCACCAAGTCCAATAATTCCCCAAGTTTTTTTATGAAGCTCAAAAAATGGCTTGTCAATGCAAGTAAATAGCTTAGATTGACTCCATGAAGAGCTTTTTACAAACTCATCATAATATTTTAACTGCTCTATCAAATAAAATGCCATAGCAAAAGTGTGTTGAGTTACACTTTGAGTAGAGTACCCTTTTACATTTTTTACAACAATATCTCTACTTTTTGCAAATTCAGTATCAATGTTATTCATGCCAGTAGCCAACACACAAATTAGTTTTAAATTTAAAGCAGACTCCATCTCTTTTTTACCTAACACAACTTTATTTGTCAAAACAATATCTGCATCTTTTATCCTATCTATTGTTTTGTTGCTAGATGTTGTTTCAAAAATCTCAATTTCACCAAATTTATTAAATAAATCTAACTCGCAATCACTACCTAAAGTTTTACTATCTAATATAACTATCTTCATTTTTTTACCTTTTTTGAAACTCTAAAAGCCCCATTTTTAAAGCATTTGTATAATCAATAATCAAAGAACCATTTGAACCATTTATGGTTATTTTAGAACCATCAAATTCAGATTTGTGTTTATCTTCAAATACTTTATAAACATCTTGTATATCAATTCTTTTTACTTTTTTATCTTTTATTTTGTTTAAAATAGGCACAACAACCATTTTAAACTGCTCTATATCAAACGGTTTTGGAATAAAATTTTTAACACCAAGTTGGCTAAATTTTGAGACAATATCTGAAGTCAATTCATTTGAAATAGCAACAATTTCCAAATGCTCTATAGACTCTTTTTTTAAAAAATCTTTTAACACTTGAAGCCCATTTTTATTTGGCATGATAAGGTCTAAAAAAAGCAAATTTATATTTTTATTTGTTATTAAAAGCTGTAAAGCCAAATCCCCATTACTAACCTCTAAAACATCATAAACTTCATACCTTTCTAAATTTGTTTTAATAATTTTTCTCATAATTTGACTATCATCAGCTATCAATGCTTTTATCATCTACCATCTTTTTTTATAAATTAATTTAATTTAATTATACAAACTAAAAGCTAAAATTGTAATAATTGGAGAAAAAGTTTAAAAGTGAAAGTGTTTTGATATTGTTGTGGTTGTATAGATATTATCCAGAATTTTGCAATAGCATTTATTTAAGTAGTGCCAATAGTTATAGTAGTGGAGTT
>JACAEZ010000163.1 GCA_013388565.1 Campylobacterales bacterium
GTATAAAAGTGGATATGAAACATCTAAAAATGAGTTGGTTTTAAGGGCAATTGGTGGTGCAAAAGAGCTTATAAAAGCTTGGAAAGTGGCACAAAATCTATTGGAGTATCAAAGTGCAATCGCCACAGAGACTAAAAAAATGGTGCAAATTGCTAAGGCTATAAATCCAAATTGTGAAGTTTTGACAACAAGAAAGAGTGTTCCACTAACTAAAAAACTATCTATAAAATCTATTCTTGCAGGTGGTGCATATCCTCATAGATTGGGAGTTTCAGAGACAATTTTGATATTTTTGGAGCATATGAATATTTATGGTGGAGTTGAAAAAATATTACATGAATTTAGTGAAATTAAAAGTCGAGCTGTTGAAAAAAAGGTAGCAATCGAGCTTAAGAGTAGTGAATATGCGATAAAGTTTGCAGAAAAAGGGGTTGATATTATTCAATTTGATAAGTTAGAAATTGATGAGTTAAATAAAATCACTCCTATTTTAAAAGAGATAAACCAAGATATAAAAATCCTTTCAGCTGGTGGAATTAATTTGCAAAATATCGAACATCATGTAAAAAGTGGAGTTGATGGAGTTGTTTTGAGTGCTGTATATTTTGCAAAACCGATAGATATAAAAGTTGAGATTATTTGAGATAATAAGCTAAAATTTCTTGACACTTTGAAAAGTGTCAAGTATTAATTTGTTTCAAACTCCATCTCACCGATAGACTTACTGATTTTGTAGCTACAAAATTTAGGTCCGCACATAGAACAAAACTCCGCTTCTTTGAAAACATCTTGAGGAAGTGTTTCATCATGAAACTCTTTTGCTCTTTCAGGGTCGAGGGCTAATTGAAACTGTCTATTCCAGTCAAAATTGTATCTAGCGTCACTCATCGCATCATCTTTTATTCTAGCCCCTTTTCTACCTCTAGCGATATCAGCTGAATGTGCTGCGATTTTATAAGCGATAATTCCCTCTCTAACATCATTTTTATTTGGCAAACCTAAATGCTCTTTTGGTGTCACATAACAAAGCATACTAGCACCATGCCAAGCAGCAACCGTAGCACCTATCGCACTTGATATATGGTCATAACCAGCTGCAATATCTGTAACTAATGGTCCTAATACATAAAATGGAGCTCCATGACACAACTCTCTTTCTAGTTTCATGTTTCGCTCTATTTGATTTAGTGGCACATGTCCTGGACCTTCTATCATCACTTGAACATCTTTTTCCCAAGCTCGAAGAGTCAAATCACCCAATATTTTAAGCTCACCTAATTGAGCCTCATCACTAGCATCAGCTAAACACCCAGGTCTCAAAGAGTCACCCAAAGATAGTGAAACATCATATTTTCTACAAATATCTAAAATCTCATCATATGCCTCATAAAAAGGGTTCTCTTTATGGTGGTGCATCATCCATGAAGCCATCAAACTACCACCCCTGCTTACTATCCCCATTTTTCGTTTTGCAACATGAGGCATCATGTGAAGTAAAAAACCAGCATGAATAGTAAAATAACTAACACCTTGCTTTGCTTGTCGCTCGATTACTTCAAGCATTACATCTTTATTTATATCTTCTACTTTGTTATTTACATCATGAAGTATTTGATAAATCGGCACTGTACCAATTGGAATAGAGCTATTTTGAATAACCGCTTCACGAATGGCATCCAAATCCCCACCAGTCGATAAATCCATCGCCGTATCTGCACCATACTTTTGGCAAATTTTCATCTTTTCAACCTCTTCATCTATGTTTGAAGCAAGTGCTGATGAGCCAATATTTGCATTTATTTTGCAAGTTGCACTAAGCCCTATTGCCATTGGAGTTAAATTTTTATGATTTACATTAGCTGGAATTATCAGTCTGCCTTTTGCTATTTCATCTCTTACACGATTTACATCTAGCTTTTCGATGGCTGAAACATACTCCATCTCTTCTGTGATAATGCCTTGTTTTGCATAGTACATTTGAGTTCTAACACTATCATTTTCTCTTTTTTTTACCCAATTTTCTCTCATAAAAACACCTTTTAAATAAACTTTTTTTCATTCGAAATTGCCAAAATTTTACAATAAAAAGATAAAAATTATCTTTTTTATTGATACTTATTATTGAAATAGTCTATTTTTTAACCTATTGTAACTAACTGTTAATTTAAAATTTGGCATTTTTTCATGAAGCTCTATTCTGGGAATTTTTAATTTATCAAACTCTTTAGGTACAACACCATTACCTTTGAAACAAAAGTCAAAATTTTTATGTAAATATTGAAAAATTGTGTTATTTACTTTACCTTTTGGGTAGCAAAAATATTTTGGCTTATATCCTAAATGGCTCTCTATTTGTTCTATGTTTTTATCTATATCTTCAATTATATCTTTACAACTATGCTCTTTACAATTCAAATGGCTGTGTGTATGAGAAGCAAAATAGACAAGATTTGAGTTGTGCATTTCATAAATCATATCCCAACTTAAAAAAGGGAGTTCATTGCAACCAAGAACCATAGAATTCTCTATAAATTTAGTAGATAAAAATATTGTAAATGGAATATTAAACTGTTTTAAATATTGATATGCAATCGAATAGTTATCCAAATAACCATCATCAAATGTCAATATTGCTACATCTTTTTCATGAATATATTTTTCTATATCTACAATAGAGACAATCTTATACCGTTTTTTAATATAATTAATCTGCTTTTCAAATTTTTGTTTAGTTACAACAAATGATGAATTTGAAGTTGTTTCATGAGTTAGTGAGTGATACATGTAAATAATCATTTAAAACAAAGCCTTTAATCTATTTGTAAAATCAAGATAAATAGATTACCTTGATTTTTTAAAGTTGGAATTGTATCAAATAATTTTTAAGTAGTTTTAAATAATCCTATTTGTCTATTTAATTCATTCATGCTATTGTTTAATTTATGAATAAAATCTGCAATATGCTCTACAGTTTCACCATTTTGTTTTGATAAAGAGTCTATATTTTTAAAATTATCAAGTGCTTCTTTATTTATTTGGGCAATTTTTGAGCTATCTTTTACACTCTCTTCAAAGACTAGCGATGTATTCATTAAACTCTTTGTAGTGTTATTTACAATCTCATTAATAGTCACAATCTCTTGTGCTATAGTTTGAATACCTTTTGCATTATCTTCCATCTGTTCACTTGATGTAAATATGTTTTGTACAACAATATTTATAGTAGCATCAATATCCAATAAACTTTTTTGAGTTTTTTCAGCCAACTTTCTAACTTCATCAGCAACAACTGCAAAACCTCTTCCATGCTCTCCAGCTCTTGCAGCCTCAATAGCTGCATTGAGTGCCAACAGATTTGTTTGGTCAGCAATATCTCTAATTATTTCGAGTACAGATTTTATCTGTTTTGCTTCAGTATTTAAACTATTTAGTTTTGAAGCAAGTTCCATCTCTTTTTGTGCATCTATCTCTATTTCAGTAGTTATTTTTGAGATTTGATTTGACATTTTTTGCATATCTGCATTTGAAGATTGAAACATTTGAAGTGTATTTTTCATTTTATTTTCATTGTTGACTATAATATTTGAAGCATTTGAAATATTATTTGTAATTTGTTCAACAATTACTGTTTGATGGTTTATAGCTTTTGTTATATTTTCAGATTCTACTCTAAGCTCATTTGATGACTCAACATTTTTTAAGACTATATCTTTTGTGCCATCTATTACATTTTTTACATCAAGTATAAATTTATTTATAGATTTAGCGATAGTTCCTATCTCATCAGTAGAATTGCATTTTATGCCTTTTGATAAATCGTTATTAAAATTAACTAAACTATTTGTAATATTTTGAATTGGTCTATTTATTGTTTTTAAAATAATAGATAGTGCTAATAATGAAACAATAACAGTAATTATCAAACTTATAATAAACTGTTGTAGTAACATATGAAATAGTTGATGACTATTTTTATCTTGTTCTTTTAAAACAGCTTTTTCAATATCATCAATATAAACACCAGTTCCAATAATCCAGCCCCATTTTTCAAAACTCTTTACAAAAGATAGTTTAGGTTGTGGTTGTTCATGATTTGGTTTAGGCCACATATAATCTACAAAACCCTCTTTTTGATTTTTGCAAACTTTTACAAACTCATTGAATAGCTCTTTTCCATTTGGGTCTTTAAATGAATTTAACTCTTTTCCATCAAGTGAAGGCTCTGTGGGGTGCATAATCATGACAGGTTTAAAATCATTAATCCAAAAATAACCATCAACACCATATCTTAAATTTTTAATAACATCTAATGCCTCTTTTTGCATCTTCTCTCTTAAAACAGAGTAATATTCACCAGTTCCAATAATCCAATTAAATGGTTCAAATGTAAATACAAAGCTTATTTTATCCTCTACAATATTTGATTTTGGATTAAGCCACTGATATTTTACAAAACCATCTTTGTGATTTTTACAAACCTTTACAAATTCATTAAATAAAAATGTTCCATTTGGGTCTTTATATGTGGATAAATCTTGACCATTTAATTTTTTAACAACAGGATGCATTACCATTCTTGGTTCAAAATCGTTAATCCAAAAATAGCCTATTTCATTATCAAAACGGTAATTTTCTACCAATTTAATAATCATATCTTTCAATTCGCTTTCGCTTTTATGCTTATTGTCTTCATAAAATCTTGTTAAATACTCTTTAAACTCCAACCCTTTTAGTTTTAAAGAGTTTCCAATATTCTCTTCATTTGTCTCATTATAAAACTTTTC
The DNA here is from genome assembly GCA_013388565.1 of Campylobacterales bacterium. Classification (GTDB taxonomy): domain Bacteria; phylum Campylobacterota; class Campylobacteria; order Campylobacterales; family JACAEZ01; genus JACAEZ01. The sequence continues at coordinate 4,785 of JACAEZ010000163.1, forward strand.
TACAGCACGAAAAGCTATCTCTGTATTAGCTTTTAACTCCTTTTTTTTGGTGTCAATTAAAGTTGTTTTATAACTTTCAATCATATCCCTATTATGTAATGTCAATTCAATGTAACTATTTACAAGCCCCGCAAAAACAACCAATATAATTGGAATAATAACTAACCCAATAATCTTATATCTAATAGATAATCCCATGTAAAACCTTTTATTAAATATTCTATTTCGTAGCATTATCGTAGCATTTTTAAAATAAAAGTTAATTAAAAAAGTTATAATATTTATAATAAAACTAAAATTACAAGATTACAAATTGGGGTTAAATGAAGAATTTATTTAATCATGAAGATGTTCTAATAAAAAAACTCTTCATGATTATGTGACTAAAATCTTGAAAACTTAAAGTTCATGAACGATAAAATATCTTCAACATCTAAAGAGACCTCTTCGATAATTTTTTCAATCTCTCCACCATAAAGTTTTGACATCAAATATCCATTACTCATGGAGATATAAACCTCTCCATTGCTTTTTTCATAAATTGCCAAACTAATAGGCATACTAACAGCCATTTTTAGCCTATCATCACTACTTAACATTTGCTTAGCAAATTTTGCATTGCAATATTTTATAATTTTAACTTTGCCAATACCTTTTTCACCACCTTTTACTATCTCTTCATTTTGGTCAATAGTAGAGACAATTTTCCAATTTGGCTTGTTTTTTATTCTATTTTCTACAACTTCAACACTTTTTTCAAATTCATAAGGGCTTTTTACCTCTAAAAGTAACATATTTTTTGCACTGAATTGAATAAAAATAGCAGTCAATACTGCACCTAAAAATAGACTGATAGCCGAAAAAACAACAATTTTAATATTTTGCATGATAAATCCTTTACTCTTCTATACAAATCTCTTTATATAATATATTTTTGACTGTTTGAAAACTCACATATCCAATAACCACTGTTGCAATAGCTAAAAATCCAACTCCAAATATTGCATAAATTGTATTATGTGTTATTTGAAAAGCAACCATGAAAGCTATAGCAATCGCATCAAGTGGAAATGTGAAAGCCCACCATGAGATAAAAAATTTCAAATTTAAAAAACTTTTTCCCATGAAAAATAGTAAAATAGCAAAAAATAGAGCTATTGAGAGCAATATATTTGCTGTAAAATCAAAACTATTCAATATTTTTATGTATGAAATAAATCCAACTGCTGGAGGTGCTATAAAAATAAATAGTGTTGGAATAAACTTTTGAGCCATTTGATGATGAAAAATAACTCTATAAAATATAATCGTGCTTAATAAAATCCAAAAAAAGATACCTACACTAAAAAAGTATAAAGATACCTCTTTTGGCAATAAATCAACACCAATAACAGGCACTAATACATTTCCAACTATTGGAATAAACCATACTGGATTTGTGTGTGTTATCTCAAAATTATGTCTAATCCAAAAACTGACCACATAAAATGTCATGAACAGATGTAATAATGTTCCAAAATACCAAAGAGGAATAGATATTATTGGATAGTAGCTATAAAATGCGATAGATAACAGTAAAAGCGAAATAGAAAATGCTGCAAAAAAGTTTATTCTAATTGGATGAAAAAAATCTTTTATTACCTCTTCAAAAAACAAAACTGCTTTTTTTGCATAAAAATAGAGTATGACTAAAAATAAAATTGAACTTAAAAATAGCAAACATTCATATATAAACTTTGGAAAAGCAAATATATGATGTGCTTTTTGATAAGCAATAGCCAACCCACTAAGCCCCATGACAACCGCAAAAAACGGAATTTGAAAATATTTTATTCTATCCATGAGAGTCCTTTAAATAAGTTTTAACCCTAAAATTAAAACAATTGTTGAGATTACGATTTTTATTATATTTTGATTTAATCCAGCAACTAATAATCTATTGCCAACTATTGCACCAACTGTTGAAAATAGTGCAATAAGTGTAAAAAATAGCCAATCAATTTCAATTTGAGAGGTATAATAGATAAATCCTATTGATGATGAGACTGGAATTACAAAGCTGATATTTTTAACAACTTTTGTTACTGTAGCACCAAGTAACAACAAAATAGGCACAACGATAGAACCACCACCAATTCCAAAAAGTCCAGAAAAGAAACCACCAATAGCACCAGAAAGTAGCAGTTTTTTATTTGTTACGCTATCTAGGCTACTTTTTTTTATTAAAATAAAAATAGAAAGCAGTATTAAAATAGCTCCAAAAAAGCTTTTTAACATCTCTTCATCAATCAAAAATGAACTAATTGCCCCGATAATCGAAAAAATAGAAGAGCTAACTATCAACGGATAAACGATAGTTTTATCAAAAAAACCTGCTTTATAA